>CAZEIO010000151.1:2893-5042 GCA_964512525.1 uncultured Halobacteriales archaeon | reverse complement strand
CGGACCGCACGTTCGGCGTGCTCGCGAACGTGGTGGTCGTCGGCTTCATCGCCATCGTCCCCTTCCTCAACAAGGGCAGCGCCCGCCGGCCCGTCGAACAGCCGTTCTGGGCGTCGCTGGGCGTCGCTGGCGTGGTCTTCGCCTTCACCATCAGCGTCCTCTCGATAAAGAACCTCGTCCCGATGGACCCCGACCTGCTGTTCGACCTCACCTTCCTGCTGCCGGTCCTGGCCGGCTTCATCACCTACCCGGTGCTGAAGGCGATGCGCGAGGGGTACATGTACGACCTCAACAAGCGGTACTACCGGCTGCGGCCGCCGAAGTGACCGCCGTAGCCGTGACCGTGACCGTGACCGTGGTCGTGGTCCCGCGATGACCCCGTCCTCTGCACCGGACGACCGGCCGCCCGCAGACGCCACTGACGGCGCTTCGGACGGCTCCCCGCCGGACGCCGACACCTCACCTTCACCCTCGCCCGACGACCCGCCCGAGGAGTACGGCCCGACCGAGGGCCCCGCCGGACGCGAGGTGGTCGTCCCCGCGGACCTGTACAAGACGGTGACGGTCATGTCCACGCTGCTCGCCATCGCGACCGTCGTCGGCGGCTTCGTCCTCCTCGACACCGCCACCAACCGCGCACAGGCCTCGTTCTCGGATATCGACCCGCTTCTCGCCCTGTTCGGCCTCGGCCTCATCGTCGGCGGGGCCGCGGCATACGCCTACTCGACGCGGTTCAGGGCCGCCGGGATGGGGACGAGTGCCGGCGACGACGGGAGCGGACCCGAGGACGACGACGAGGGAAGCGAAGCCGATAAGACCGACGCCGCCTAACTGCGAGCGATGGCCGACGAGTTCGCCAAGGGACTCGCGATCCTGACGGGTGCCGGTCTGGGCTGGATGGTGCTCGCCGGCTGGTACAACACGCCCTCCTTCGAGGGTGCGCAGTTGACCGGCCCGGACCCGAGTACCGTCGGGCAGTTCGGCGACCTCGCCCTCCTCTTGCGGGACGCGCTGTTCTGGTTCGCCATCCTCGGTGCGCTCGCCTTCTGGGTCGTTATCCCTGCCGTCCGCGAGGTGCGCGCCCAGCTAGAGGAACGCAGCGAGAGCTAAGTTTCTCGCCCGACGCGACCCGGCTCGACCGCCGTTCTCCGCTCCCGCCCCCGAAGCGCCGGGACCCGCTCGCTTTTCACCGCGGCGCTCCACCGGGCGGGCATGACCCCCACTCCCCGCGAGGCACACGTAGTCGGGGCGGGCCAGAGCGACTTCGGGGCGTTCCCGGACGAGGACTACCGCTCGCTGTCGCTGACGGCCGTCCGCGAGGCCCTGTCGGGCACGGCGACCGACGAGCCGGTGTCGCCCGACGCCGTGGACGAACTCGTCTTCGGCACGCTCGGCGTCGGCGGCCGGCAACTGGGGCTGTCGGCGCCGGCCGTCGCGGAGTACGTCGGGGTCGAGGGCCCGGCCACGCGGGTGGAGAACGCCTGTGCCGCGGGCGGATACGCCGTCCGGTCGGCGGTGCGGGCGGTTCGCGCGGGCGCGGCCGACGTCGTCGTCGCCGGCGGCGTCGAGGTGATGAACGACCTCGGCGAGTCGCTGCCGTACTGGCTGGGGGTGAGCGGCGAGACGGCGTACGAGCGCCTCGCCGGGACCACCTTCTCCGGGGTGTACGCCCAGATGGCGAGTGCGCACATGGCCGAGTACGGCACGACCCGGGAGGACCTCTCGCGAGTCGCCGTGAAGAACCACCGCAACGGTGCCCGCAACCCCCACGCCCACCTGGCCTTCGAGTGCACGCTCGAGGAGGCCACGAACGGTCCGACGGTGGCCGCCCCGCTGGGTCTCTACCACTGCTGTCCGACGACGGACGGCGCGGCGGCTGTCGTCGTCGCGAGCGAGTCCGTCGCCGCCGCCCTCGACCGCCCCTCGGTGCGTGTCGCCGGCGTCGGCGCGGGGTCGGACGCCGTCGGCCTGTTCGACCGCGACACCTACACTGCGATCCCGGCGTCTCGGGCCGCCGCAGACCGCGCCTACGACGAGGCGGGCGTCTCGCCGGCCGACCTCGACTTCGCGGAGGTGCACGACTGTTTCGCCATCGCGGAACTGCTGGCCTACGAGGACCTCGGCTTCTGTGCACCCGGCGATAGCGGCG
>CAZEIO010000151.1:0-2883 GCA_964512525.1 uncultured Halobacteriales archaeon | reverse complement strand
GTGGGCGGCGAACTGCCGGTGAACACCTCCGGCGGCCTGAAGTCGAAAGGTCACCCCATCGGCGCGACCGGCGCGGGACAGGTCGTCGAGGCCTACGAGCAACTGACCGGCCGCGCCGGTGACCGGCAGGTCGCCGACGCCGACCGCGGCCTGACGCACAACGTCGGCGGCAGCGGCGGCGCGGCGGTCGTCCACGTCCTCGAGCGGTCGAACGACGGTGGTGCGGCGTGACCGACCGTCCTGCCGGCGTCCGGGCCGTCGGCGCGTACCTCCCCCGTCTCAGGGTGACCGACGCGGAACTCGCGAGCGGGTGGGGCCGGGACCGCGGCGGTTGCACGCGGGCGGTGCCCGACGCCGACGAGGACGCCCTCACGATGGCCGTCGCGGCCGGCCGGCGAGCGCTTTCGGCCGGCGACGGGGACCCGGCGGACGTGGACCGACTCGTCCTCGCGACGACGACGCCGCCGGTCGAGGCGGGCGCACTGACGACGCGCCTCGGCGCCGCACTGGGCGTGCCGGAGACGGCGACGCGGTCGGCGCAGACGGCAGACGCCGCGGCCGGCGTGCGAGCACTCCACGCGGCCGCCGGAGACGAGAGCCGGACGCTCGTCGTCGCCGCGGACTGTCCGCGCGGCGTGCCCGACGGCGAGCGAGAGGCGGTCGCCGGCGCGGGGGCGGCGGCGTTCCTCGTCCACGGCGGCGACCCGCCGCTCCGCGTCACGGCCGCCGGGGAGTCCGGTCCCGCGTACCCGGGCACTCGCTTCCGGCGAGCGGGGAGCGAGACCGTCGAGGGCGTCGAGATAACCGCCTACGACCGGGCGGCCCTCCGGGCGGCGACCGGTGGCGCCGCGGACGGCATCGAGACCGACGACGTCGATGCCGCGGCGGTGCAGGCGCCGTCTGCGGACTACCCCTACCGGGCGGCCGGACCGCTGGGCGTGGACCGCGAGGCCGTGGCCGCCGGTACCGCCGTCGCCGGCGTCGGCGACGCGGGTGCGGCGAGCGTGCCCGTCTCGCTGGTGCTCGCGCTCGCCGGCGTGGACCCGCTCTCGCCCGTCTCGGGCGGCGACGACGGGACGCCGCCGGAGACGCTCCTCGCGGCGGGATACGGCGGCGACGGCGCGGCAGTGCTTCGGCTGGAGCGCGACGGCCCGGTGCCGACGGCCGTGGCGGCCCGCCCGCCGCGACGACTCTCCTTCGGCGACTACCTCCGGCGCCGTGGCGACGTGGTGGCGGACGCACCGGCGGGCGGCGGCGCCCACGTCAGCGTCCCCGCGTGGCGACGGTCGCTCCCGGAGCGGTACCGCCTCGCGGCCGGTCGCTGTCCCGAGTGCGGCCACGTCACCTACCCGCCGGGCGGTTCGTGCGACGACTGCGGCGCGTTCGTCGAGTACGAGTCGGTCGAACTCCTCGGGCGCGGCGAGGTGGCGGCGGTCTCGACGGTCGCTCAGGGCGGCGCGCCGCCGGAGTTCCGCGAGTACCAGGCGACGGTCGGCGGCGGCTACGCCACGGCCATCGTGGGCTTCCCGGCACCAGACGGCGACGCCACGGCGAGCGTGCCCCTCCTCGTGACCGACGACGGCCGGGCCGCGGTCGCCCGCGGGGAGGCGACCGCGGACGACGCCGTGGGCGACACTATCGGCGACGACGGACCACCGCTGTCGGTCGGCGACCCCGTCGAGACGACGTTCCGGCGGCTCTACACGCAGGAGGGCGTCACCCGCTACGGGACGAAGGTGCGACCGGTCGCGGACGCCGGGTAGCGGGGCCCACTCCGCGGTCGTCACGCGGTCGGCGACCAACCAGTGGTCGTAGGCCGGTCGTCGTACCCTCACACACCCCCGGCGGCTCCCGCGACGTCGAGTGTCTCGGGGCCGCCCGGTCAGCGTCCCTCGAACTCGGGGTCGCGGTCCTCGAGGAAGGCGTCGATGCCCTCGTCGGCGTCTCGCGTCGCCGACAGTTGCGCGAACAGCTCGGCCTCGTAGTCGATACCCGCGGCGAGGTCCATCTTCGACCCGGCCCTGACGGCGGTCTTCGCGAACTCCAGGGCCAGCGGCGGGCGCTCGGCCATCGTCGTCGCGAGGTCGGAGACGGCGTCGTCGAACTCCTCCGTGGAGTGAACCGCCTCGACGAGACCGATGTCGGCAGCTTCCGTCGCCGAGACGGGGTCGCCGGACAGTATCAGCCGCATGGCCTCGCCCTCGCCGACGAGTCGCGGGAGTCGCTGGGTCGCGCCGCCGCCGGGGATCAGCCCGAGCGTTATCTCCGGCTGGCCGACGACCGCTCCCTCGCGGGCGATACGGACGTCGCAGGCGAGTGCGAGTTCGCACCCGCCGCCGAGCGCGTGGCCGTTGATCCGGGCGATCACCGGCTGACGGAGGTCGGCGACGGTCTCGTACACGCGAGGTCGCTCGCTCGCGCGGCGCTGTTCGACCGCGCTGCGGCCCCGAATCTCGGTCACGTCGGCGCCGGCGACGAACGCGCTCGACGCCTCGGAGCCGGTGAGGACGACGACGCGGGCGTCGCTCTCCTCGACGGTCGCGAGGGTGGCCTTCAGTTCCCGGCGCAACTGGGCGTTCATGGCGTTACGGGCGTCGGGCCGGTCGAGGGTGACCCGCACCACGTCGCCGGTTCGCTCGGCGCCGACGGTCCCGTGGTCGGCGGTCGCGACCGCAACGTCCACCTCCGGGTCGCCGGCGGCCGGGACCGCGGGGTCGTCCCGGTCCGTGTCCGGGTCGGTCATTCCGTGCCCCCGTCGTCGCCCTCGTCGTACTCGTAGAACCCGCGCCCGGTCTTCCGGCCGTAGTCGCCGGCGCGGACCATCCGCTTGACGTTCTGCGGTGGCCGGTACACCTCGCGGCCGAGTTCCTCGGCGAGGTACTC
>CAZEIO010000150.1:3710-5069 GCA_964512525.1 uncultured Halobacteriales archaeon | reverse complement strand
CCGCCCGCGACGGCACCGGTCGTGTCGCGGTCGCGTACAACCGCTGTCCGGGCGACCACCGGCAGGGACTGGTCGTCCTCGACGGCGAGACTGGAGCGGTGCGGTACGCGTGGGACCCGGGTGGCGACGGCGACCGACGGGTCGGCGACGTGTCGCTGGTGGCAGACGGCGCCTGTGTCACGAGCCACGCCGACTACCGGGGCTACCGACTGCGAGACGGCGGAGCGGTGGCGTGGCGAGCCGACCTGGCGCGACCGACGACCGTGGGCGAGGAGACGCTGTACGCGTACCCGAACCACGTCCACGCCGATGACGACGGAGCGGTGTTCGTCACCGGCAACAGCTACGCGGTCGGGAGCCGGGAGACCGAGGACAGCCACCCGAACGACCACACGGCACTGGGCCACGGACCGGACGGGGAACGGCGGTGGACGGCGGACGTGGGCGGGTTCGCGAACGGCGTCGCGGCCGACGGCGACCGCCTGGCCGTCCCCGGTGCCCAGGACTTCCGGACGAGAGATGCCGCGGCGCACGGCCTGCGACTGTTCGGCGTCGTGGACGGCCCGCGCCGGACCGTCTCGACGGAGGGTGTCGTCACCGCTGCCGCGGTGGACGGACGGACTGTCGCCGCGGTCGAGGAGCCAGTATCCTACCACGACGAGGACCGCGAGCGCGGCGAGTACCGCGTGTTCGTCGTTTAGTAATCTGGATAGGTGGGACCGTCGGCGGCCGGACGAGGCCAGCCGATTACGTCCTCAGTCGGAGATTCTAACTTCCGTGTCTGCGGTCGGCGACGCTGCCGTGGCGTCCGGCGACCCGTGGTGCAGGCGGGCGTGGACGCCCGCGAGGACGGACCACACCATGACCTGCCCGAACACGACGAGGCCCGTGACGCTGGCGGCGAGTGCGGGCGGCACCGACGCGGTTGCCGTCGCCGGTGCGAGTGTGGCGGGGACCGCGAGGAGCCCGAAGGGCAGGAGTGCGGCGACCACGGCGGGACCGCGGCCGTGGCGCGGGCGCAGTCGGTCGTAGGCGGCGCCGCTCGCCACGCAGACGGCGGCGCCGAGGACCATCGCCCCGCCGTACAGGAGTAGTCTCGTCTCGGTCGGGAGCGTCGCCTCGACACCGGGCGGCCGCGGCGGCAGGACGAGCCACGGCACGCCGGAGACGGTGAGGAAGCCGGCGGCCGCGAGGACGTAACTCTCGGTACCGTCGGGACCGGGAATGGCCGGTTCGAGGAGGTAGAAGGCGACGCCGAAGACGACGCCCCCGAGGAGGACGCCCCAGAGGACGCCCGAGAGGACGCTCGCGGCCCGGGTCGTCGCCGTCGAGACGAGACTCTCGCTCGTCTCGTGGTGT
>CAZEIO010000150.1:1542-3610 GCA_964512525.1 uncultured Halobacteriales archaeon | reverse complement strand
GGTGCGTGCCCGAGGTCCTCGGCGACGGCCACGAGCGGATTCGCGACGAGTGCGAGGAGCAGTCCGAACGCCAGTCCCGCCACGAGCCCGCTCGCGACGCCACGCGTCAGGTAGTCGACGAGCATCCTCAGTGACAGGTGACCCCCGCGGCGTGTCTGAAGTTGTGTAGCGAGTCGTGAACCGCCGGCTCCTGCAGGAACAGGAGCGTGAAGCCGATGGCGGCGGCGAGCGAGAGCCCGACGGCCATCTGCGTCGGCGTCAGTTCGGTTCGTGCCTCGTCGAGCCGCCCGTGAACGGTGTCGCTGGTAGCAGCCATTGCTAAACCACGCCTGTACAACATCAAGTTAGATTGTAAAAGTTGCGGTACGACTAAATCTCGTTTGGATCGGCGGCCGCGGCAGCGGCATCGACCCGGTCGGCCGACAGCGCCGACAGGGGAACCCGCTCCCCGTCGGTCACGTCCGCGACGATACCCGCCACGCCGGGTCGATCGTCGCCGGCGTCCACGACCAGGACGTCCGCGTCGCGGTCTGCCAGACCACGCGCGGCCTCTCGCGTCGCCGCGACCGGACTCCCCTCGGCGACGTTCGCTCGGCCGTCTGTGACGAGGACGACCACGCTCGCGGCGGGGTCGGCCCTGTCGAGAACGTCACCGGCCGTGCGCAGTCCGGCGGGCAGCGGCGTCCGGTCACCGGTGGGGAGGTCCTTGAGGTGTCGGGCCGCGAGCGTCACGCTGTCGGTCGGTGGCAGTAGCACCTCGGCGTCGTCGCCGGCGAACCCGACGACGCCCACGTCGTCACGCTCCCGGTATGCGTCTTTCAGGAGTTCGAGGACCGTCCCCTTCGCGGCCCGCATCGCCGGGCGCATCGAGGCACTCGCGTCCACGACGAACAGTACGAGCGTCGCAGTCTCGCGCCGGCGGACGGACTGCCGCAGGTCGCGGGAACGAACCGAGGAGCCACCCCGCTGGCCTGCCGCCCGAACGGACGCCGCGGCGTCGATGCGGCGGGCGTCGTCCGCCGGGCGCGTGCGCACCCTGGGTCCGTCTCCGTCCACGCCGGGCCGTGCGGACGACCGTCCCTCGTCGGCGGTTACGTCCGTCTCCGCCTCGGGCGCGCCGATTTCTGGCGCGTCTGATTGCCCGACGCCCGCACGGGACTCGCCGGGCAGGAGCGGTCGGCCGTCGGTCTCCGAGTCCCCGGCACCGGCACCATCCTCGTCGTCTCCGCCGCCGTTCGTGTCCGTGTCGTCTGCCGTACCGCCGGCCTCGCCGTCGCCGTCTGCCTCCGTCCGGTCACCGCCGGACGATTCGGGGGTACCGCCTCCGTCGGCACCGGACCCCAGACCGTCGGCATTGGTCGGCGACTGGGGAGCGTCGCCGTCGGGGCCGCCCTCGCCAGCGTCGTCCGACCCGGCGTCGTCCCCGTCGCCGGGTGTGTCCTCTCGCGTCTGCCCGTCGCCGTCGTCGGTACCGTGCGGTGCGTCATCGCTGGCGTCCGTCGCTGTCGCGTCGTCGCCGGCTTCCGTATCCGCTCCGTCGCCGCCTTCCTCTTCCCCGCTTCCGTCGTCGAAGTGGTCCTCGACGAGCTCGTCGGGGTCGCCGCCCTCTTCGAACGGCCGGGACTCGAGTCGGTGCGGAAGCGCGAGACTGGCGGCCTCCCTGACGTCGCCCTCGATGACGGTCGTCCGGCCGTCGAGGGCGGCGAGGGCGGCTGCGGCGCGGGCCGTCGCTATGTCGCCGCGGTGGCCGTCGATGCCGGCGTCGCGACAGAGTTCCGCGATCCGTCGCGCGAACTCCGCCGGCAGGACCACGTCGTCGATGCGGTCCCGTGCCCGTTCGAGACGGTCTCCGGGAGCGGTAGCCGAGTCGGTCTCGTCGGCCGTCGAGGCGCCCGGGTCGTCGTCGGCGTCTTCCTGTCGGCCGGTGGTGAGGTCGGTCGCGCGGTCGAGTATCTCGACGCGACGGTCGAGGTCGGTGCAGGCGCTGACGGTGGCCTGGAGCGCGAAGCGGTCGCGCAACTGTGGTCGGAGACTTCCCTCCTCGGGATTCATCGTCCCGACGAGGGTG
>CAZEIO010000150.1:457-1532 GCA_964512525.1 uncultured Halobacteriales archaeon | reverse complement strand
GCCGGCGGCCGCGTCGAGGACCACGTCCACGAGGTGGTCGTCGAGGAGGTTCACCTCGTCCACGTAGAGGATACCGCGGTGAGCGCGGGCGAGGAGGCCGGGGTCGAACTCGTGGTCGCCGTCGAGGGCGTCGGCCACGGAGAGTGTGCCGACCACCCGCTCGCGGGTCGCCCCCAGTGGCAGTGTCACCAGCGGAACGGCCCGCTCGACGGTCGGCGGGGCCGTTCGGTCGCGACAGTCCGCACACTGCAGGGTGGGGTCGGTCGGGTGACAGCCGTACGGGCAGTCCGCGACGGCCGTCTGTGTGGGCAGGAGGTCGGCGACGGCCCGGACGGCGGTGGACTTGGCCGTCCCCTTCTCGCCGCGGACGAGGAGGCCGTCGAGGGCGTCGTCGGTCGTCACCGCCAGTAAAGCCTGCTTGAGTTCGTCCTGACCGACGATCTCACCGAAAGCGAGCCTCGAGGCTCCGACGTGGGAAGTTTTATCCCGATCCCGTGAATCAACCATAGTTGTCTTAGGGCAACAGAGGTTTAACAAACTTATGCCAACGATCGGACTCTACACGGCGACGGAGAACGAACTCGGAGCGGTCGGGCGGGCCGCGGCCCAGACGGACGTGGACGTCGTCGCTCGCTCGGAGAGCGACCTCGACGACGAGAACGACGTGGACGCCTTCCTCGGCGAACTGCGGGACGCGACGGCGGCGGTGTTCTGGCTCCACGGGGCCGAGGAGAGCATGCCTGGGTACGACCGCGCGGTGGACCGCCTCGCCGAGGCGGGCGTCCCGCTGGTAGTGAAGTCCACCGGCGACGCCTACGCCGTCGAGGACACCTCGACCGACGCCACGGTCCGCGACTGCGTCTGTGACTACCTCGACCGCGGCGGCGCGGCGAACGTCGCAAACTGCCTGCGGTACCTCGCGAACGAGTACGGCCCTGGCGACGTCGAGTACGACGACCCCGTGACCCTGCCGACCGAGGGCGTGTACCACCCCGACCATCCGGGGGCGACGTACGAGGAACTGACGGCGACGTTCGACCCAGACCGACCGACCGTCGCGGTCTGGTTCTACGAG
>CAZEIO010000150.1:0-447 GCA_964512525.1 uncultured Halobacteriales archaeon | reverse complement strand
CACTGGACCCACGAGAACACCCGGTACGTGGACGCACAGGTCCGCGCCCTCGAGGCCCAGGGGGCGAACGCGCTGCCGATATTCTGCAATCCCGCCACCGACAGCGACGAACAGTGGGACGCAGAGCGGGTGACGGAGGAGTGGCTCCTCGTGGACGGCGACCCCGTCGTGGACTGCGTGCTCTCCTCGTTCATGTTCTCGCTGTCGATGGAGGAGCGCGGTCGTGCGGCGAGCGACGAGGGCGACGACGCCGAGGCCGTCTTCCTCGACAGGCTGGGCGTTCCGGTGATACAGACCGTGACGACGATGCGGTCCCGGTCGCGGTACGAGGCCAGCGACACGGGCGTGATGGGGTTCGAACTCGCGCTCTCCGTCGCGCTCCCGGAGTTCGACGGTACCGTCATCACGCATCCCATCAGCGGCAAGGAGCGCACCGAGGACGCGGCG
>CAZEIO010000149.1:0-5159 GCA_964512525.1 uncultured Halobacteriales archaeon | reverse complement strand
CCACCTCGCGACAGAGTCGACTCGCGGGGACGTCCTCGGCGACGGCGGCGTTGAACAGGCGAGCGCCGTCGAGGTGGACGGGGACGTCGTGTTCGTGGGCGGCCCGGGCGGCCTCGTCCAGGTGGGCCGGCGGCACGGAGATGCCGCCGCGGCTGTTGTGCGTGTTCTCGAGCGTGAGCAGGCCCGTTCCGGGCCGGTGGGCGTCCCCCTCGACGTACCCGGCGTGGACCTGTTCGGCGGTTGGCGCCGCCCGCGACCCGGCGTCGAAGGTGCGGGCCTGTAGCTGGGAGTGCTGGGCGAGACCGCCCAGTTCCCACTTGAAGACGTGGCTCTGGACGTCCACGAGCGCCTCCTGTCCGCGCTCCGTGTGGACGCGGACGGCGACCTGGTTGCACATCGTCCCGCTGGGCATGTAGATGGCGGCCTCGGTGCCGACGAGGTCGGCAGCCCGCTCCTGGAGTTCGTTCACACTCGGGTCGTCGTGGTACACGTCGTCGCCGACGGGGGCGTCCCGGGCGGCCTCGCGCATCTCCGGCCCCGGCTTCGTCACCGTGTCGCTGCGCAGGTCCACGACGTGGTCGTCGCTCGTGTCGCTACCCTCGGCGTCGCCGTAGCTCATGTCGGTCGGGAGCGGTCCGAGCGGTAAATAGACGACGCCCGAGACCGATCGGGGGGTTGATACCTCCCCGTGCCGAACCTTCACGCTCGCATGACAGACGACAACCCCTCGACGGACGGATCGAATCCGAACACGCGCCTGTCGCGGCGCCAACTGGTATCGGCGGTCGGCGCCGCGGGACTGGCGGGCGTGGCCGGCTGTTCCGGCGACGGCGGTGACGGCGGTGACGGCGGTGACGGCGGTGACGGCGGTGACGGCGGCACCACCCAGCAGACCACCGAGGAGACGACGACGATGGGCACCACCCAGACGGCCTCGGGGACGGTGAAGGTCGGGGTCATCCAGCCGCTGTCGGGCGACCTGCGTTACTACGGCCAGCAGTCCGTCTGGGGGTTCGCCTCCGGTCTGTCGTACAAGACTGACACCGACCCGATCACGGACCTCTCGGTCGGCACGCGAACGGTCGAGGCCGGTGACGTGACCTACGAACTCCTCCTGCGTGACACCCAGTTGTCGCCGAGTACGGCCCAGGAGCGGGCCACCTCGCTGGTCACCGAGGAGGACGTTGACTTCCTGTTCGGACCCACCTCCTCGGGGGCGGCCGAGCAGGTCATCTCGAGCGTCGTCAAGCAGAGCGGTACGCCCATCCTCGTCGGCCCGGCCGCCTCGACGACTATCACCTCCAACGCGGAGTTCTGTGACCCGAACGTCTTCCGGGCGAGCGAGAACGTCGCGATGGACGCCCGCAGCGGCGGCCGGTTCGCCGCCCAGAACACGGACATCGAGCGGGTGTTCCTGATGGGCGCGGACTACTCGTTCGGCCAGTCCGTCGTCGCCAACTACCGCTCGGTGTTCGAGGAGGAGGGGATCGAGATCGTCGGCGAGCGGTTCGTCCCGCAGGGGTACGATTCCTTCGACGGCCTGTTCCAGCAGGCGGTCGATGCCGGCGCACAGGGCGTCGTCGGCGGCTTCACGGTCGCCACCCTGCCGCAGTTCATGACGACGGCGGTCAACTACGACGTCCGCATCTTCGGCGGGTTCGCCACCGAGATAACGAACAGCATCGTCGGCAACCTCCTCGGGAACCTGATAGAGGGCGACCTGACCGAACAGAAGATCCGCGACCAGGAGATCGGCCCGTTCACGACGCGGTACCACTGGAACCAGTACGACAACGAGATCAACGACGAGTTCGTGAACACGTACACGAACACCTACGGGAAGGTGCCCGACCTGTTCACCTCGGGCACGTTCACCGCCGCGAGCGCCCTCGTGCAGGCCGTCCGGCAGAGCGGTTCGACCGAGAGCGGCGACCTCGTGAACGCCCTGACCGGCATGACCGTCACGGACACGCCGAAGGGCGAGAACGGCTACACCTTCCAGGAGTACAACAACCAGGCCCGCTCCGCGATGACCGTCGCCTACCCGGTGCCCAGCAGCGAGGACCTCGGGGACACGTGGGGTGCCGCCGTCATGCCCCAGACCCCGCCGGAGGCCACCATCTCGAAGGACACGGTCACCATCCAGCCCGACTCCGACATGATGGGCTGTGACCTCTGATCGAGGGCACGCACCGCGCACCACTCGACGCTCGTCTCGGTACTCCCTGCCGCCGTCCGTCGCCCGGCCGGTATCCCGTCAGCGCCGCGCCGCGTCGTAACCTACATGCCCGACGCCACCGGACGGGGAGGGAACGGATAACAGATGGCTCTGCTACGGACCCGTGGACTCACGAAGCGCTTCGGCGGCGTCACCGCCGTTGACGGCGTCGATTTCGCCCTCGAGGACGAACTCTGCGCCCTCATCGGGCCGAACGGCGCCGGCAAGACCACGTTCTTCGACCTCCTGACCGGGTCGCTCGACCCCACCGAGGGGACGGTCGAACTCCGGTCGGGCGACGACGGTGACGGCTGGCGGGACATCACCGGCGTCGGTCCTGCCGGGACGGCGGTCGCAGGCGTCCACCGCTCGTTCCAGATAACGAACGTCTTCCCGAACAACTCCGTCCTCGAGAACGTTCGCATCGCCGCACAGGCCGCCGGCCGCGGCTCTGGTCGAGTCTGGCGCAACGTCCGGTCGTTCCCGGAACACTTCGAGGAGGCCGAGACCGTCCTCGACCGGGTGGGTCTCCTCGAGGACGCGGGCCGCCCGGCCGGTGCCCTCAGTCACGGCGAGAAGCGCCAGCTCGAGGTCGCCATCGCCCTCGCCGGCGACCCCGACGTCATCCTCCTCGACGAGCCCGCCGCCGGCGTCTCCAGCGAGTCCGTCGAAGACATCGTCGCGCTCATCGAGGACGTCGCGGCCGACCACGCCGTTCTCCTCGTCGAACACAACATGGACCTCGTGATGGACGTCTCCGAGCGCATCGTCGTCCTCCACCAGGGACGGGTCATCGCCGACGACGACCCCGCGGCGGTGCGGGCAGACGACGCCGTCCGGGAGGCCTACCTCGGCGGCTACGGACGCGAGGAGAGCGGTGCCGGCGGCACGGCGGTCGCGACCGACGGCGGTCGCTCGTCGCCGTCCCGGACCGCGACCGGCGACGGGGAGGTCGGGCGATGAGCGACGCCGGCCCCGGAACTGCACCCGACGGGAGCGACGCGTCGCAGACGCCGGGCTACCCGCCGCCGACGGGGACGACGCCACTCCTCGACGTCGAGGACGCCCACACCTACTACGGCCAGAGCCACATCCTGGAGGGCGTCTCGCTGTACGTCGAGGAGGGCGAGAACGTCGCGCTCATCGGGCGCAACGGCGTCGGCAAGACGACGACGCTGCGCACCATCATGGGCCTGACTCCCCCCCGGCGAGGGAGCGTCCGGCTCCGCGGCGAGGAGGTCGGCGACCAGCGCACGCACGCCGTCGCCCGCCGCGGCGTCGGCTGGATACCGGAGGACCGCCGGATGTTCGCCCAGCTGACCGTCGAGGAGAACCTCCGGGTGTCGGTGCGAGACGTCGCGGACGTCGAGGCGAAGGTGGGCCGCGCCTACGACGTCTTCCCGGACCTCGCGGAGATGCGTGGCCGGAAGGCGGGTAACCTCAGCGGCGGGCAACAGCAGATGCTCGCCATCGCCCGCGGTCTCGTCGGCGACAACGAACTCCTCCTCGTGGACGAACCCAGCGAGGGGCTGGCGCCGCTCATCGTCGAGACGGTGGCAGACGCGCTCCGGGACGTCTCCGAGGACGTGACGCTGTTGCTCGTCGAGCAGAACTTCCCGATGGCCGTTGACCTCGCGGACCGTTTCTACCTGCTCGACAACGGCCGCGTCGTCGAGGCGGGGTCCACCGAGGGGCTGACCAGCGACGACGAGCGCATCGCGCGGTACCTGGGGGCCTGAGATGGCAGTGACACGCTCCTCGCTGGCCTCGCTCTCGCCGCTCCAGCGGGGGCCGGGCGAGATAGCGGTGGACGTCGTCGTCAGCTTCGGCGAGGCGCTCTACGACCTCCTCACCACGCCACGGCTCCTCCTCGAGGTGGTGCTGGAGGGACTGTCGCAGTCGGCCCTCTTCATCATGATCGCGGTCGGTCTCACCCTCGTCTTCGGCCTGATGGGCGTGCTGAACTTCGCCCACGGCTCGCTGACGATGGTCGGCGCCTACCTCGGCGGGGCCGTCCTCGTCGTCCTCCTGTCGGGCGAGACCGGGCTGTTCGGCTTCCTCGCCTTCTTCGTCGCCGTCGCGGTGGTGCTCGCGACGCTGTCGGTCCTCGGTGCGGCTCTCGAGGTCGGACTGATCCGGCCGCTGTACGACAGACCACCGCTGTACCAGATTCTCCTGACGTTCGGTCTCACCCTCGTCTTCGACGAACTCGTCCGCCTGGTCCTCGAACTCGCGGCGATCCAGCCGACGACGCAGTGGCAGGCTCCCTTCGGCGTGAAGCCCGCGATACTGCGGCGGGAGAACCGCATCACCGTGGACTTCCTGTTCGGCGCGAACGTCGAGGGGATGCAACTGTTCGAGATCGGCTTCGGTCTCCTCACCGTCGTCGCGGTGTACCTCTTCCTGACCCGCACCCGCTACGGTCTCTACATCCGGGCGGGCAGCGAGGACACCGAGATGGCAGAGGCACTCGGCGTGGACGTGCGGCGGGCGTTCACCGTGGTCTTCGGTCTCGGCATCGGTCTCGCCGGCGTCGCCGGCGTCCTCCTCGCGTGGGACACCTCTTGGGGGGCGAGCGTTCCGCTGGGGGCGGCCGCCCTCCTGCCGGCGTTCGTCGTCGTCATCGTCGGCGGTCTCGGCACGTTCCGGGGGACCGTCGCCGCCGGCGTCATCGTCGGGATGACCGACTCGCTGATGACGTACGTGTTCAACTTCGACTACGTGGACTTCTCCGCGCTGCCGGAACTCGTCGTCTTCCTCGTCCTCGTGATCGGCCTGGTCGTCCGGCCACAGGGCCTGTTCGGCGTCTCGGAGGTGGGCGGCCATTAGCCCCCCGGACGACCCGGCCGACCGCGACCCGACGCCGGGCGGCGAGGATCCCGAGACCGAGGTGCCGGACGACGGCGGTGCGCCCGAGAGCGACCCCGGTCCCGACCCCGAC
>CAZEIO010000148.1:0-5251 GCA_964512525.1 uncultured Halobacteriales archaeon | reverse complement strand
GCGTACCGCTCGCTCTCGCCGTAACTGGGGAAGAACGCGAGCGTGTTGCCGGGGGTGAACCGCACGACGTCCTCCAGCGCCCCGGTGACCGCCCGCTGCACGTCGGGGTCGTCCCGGCGGCTGGCGAACAGCGGAGGCGTGTCCACCGCCAGGGTGCGGCGGTTCTCGGGCGGGAACGGCGAGCCGAACGCCATCGTCTCCGGCTCCTCCAGCCCGAGCACGTCGGCGGCGACGTCGAACGGCTGGAGGGTGGCGCTCATCAGCACCGTCGCGTGCACGTCGTCGAACAGCGTCCCCGTCACGCGGCGCGGGATGCAGGTGTACAGTTCCGCCCGCCCGACCGGGCCGTCCGGCCCCGCCCGCACCGCCGCGACGGGGTGGCGGCCGTCGGCGTCCGTCCACGCGTCGATGAACGCCGCCGCCGTGCCCGTGGGACAGTCCCGCCGGACGTCGGTCTCGCCGCGGCGGTACGCCCGCTCGTACTGGCGCTCGAGGTCCTCGGCGAGGTCCGTCGCCGCCTCGAGGTCGCCCTCGATGCCGCGTCCGGTGTACGCCCGCAGGAACCGTAGGGTGAGGTCGTCTCGGCCGTCCTCGTTGGCGACGGGGACGTCCGCCCAGTCCTCGCCCGGCGAGCGGTCGCTCTCGGCGCAGACCCGCCGCAGCGCCGCCCGGAACGCCCGGACGACGTTCTCGGCGCGGTCGGCGCGGGGGTCCTCTACGCCCTCGAGTTCGTCGACGGCGGCGTCCAGCGTCTGCTCGGTCAGTTGGCGGGAGGCGTGGTCCCGGGCCGCCGCTGGCACGTTGTGTGCCTCGTCGAACACGACGACGACGTCCTCGGGGTCGCGGTCCAGCCAGCGGAAGAACTGCTCCCTGATGACGGGGTCGAGCAGGTGGTTGTAGTTACAGACCGCCAGGTCCACGTCACCCATGCTCTCTTTCAGCAGTTCGTAGCCACAGAGTCCTCGCTCGTCGGCGTAGTCGTACACGTCGTCCGGCGTTCGGACGTCCTCGTGGAGCCACCCCTGGAAGTCGGCGACGGCGGCGTCGTCGGTGAGGTTCCGGTAGTATCGGTCGCAGACGTTCGACGCCCGGAGGTCCGCGAGTTCCTCGTCCACGGCGTCGAGTTCGTCGGCGACGGCCGCGTACGCCTCCGGCGTCGCGGTCTCTCCGTCCGCGCCGTCGCCGGTCGTCCGCAACTCCTCTGCCCGTGCGGCGAGTTCGGCCCGTTCGCCCTCGGTCTCCACGAGGTCTCGCGTGGTCTCCCGGAGCGTGCGACACTCCTCGTAGCCGACGTCAACGTGACACATCGACGCCTTCCCCCGGAACACGACCGCGCGGATGGGTTCGGTGCGGGTGATGGCGCGGGCCTCGCGCACGAACTGGCGGGTCTGCTGGTGGACGTTCGTGGTGATGACGACGGTGCGGTCGGTGCGGTCGGCGTGGTCGAGGGCGGGCGCGAGTGCCGCGAGCGTCTTGCCCGTCCCGGTGGCGCCCTCGAAGAGGATGTCCCGGCCGCCGGCGAGTGCGGCGGCGATGCGCTCCATCGCCGCCCGCTGGTTGTCGTACGGTCGGTCGTACGGGAAGAAGCGCTCGTACCCGGTCTCTCGCTCCCGTGGGGCCTCCTCGCGGCCGGCGGGTGCGTCGCGACCCTCCCCTGACACACCTCTCTCTGGCGTCTGCCCGGTCAAAAACCGCCCGGTCGGTGTCGCCGGCTCACTCCACGCCGTACTGGAGGTCGGACTCGAGTCGGCCGACGAACATCTCCAGACGGGGGGACATCCCGCCGCCGTCGTGGCGGTGGGGCTGGGCGGCGAGCGTCCTGACGAACGAGCGGTCGAGCGTCATCGCGCCCATCGCGTCCACGACGTCCACGACCAGTCCCTCGTCGGCGGTGTCGAGGTCCGGACAGTCCTCGGCGGGGTCGCCGTACTCGACGCGCCAGTCGGCCCCGCCGAGGTGGTCGAGGACGCGCTCGACGTCACCCACCTCGACGCGACCGCGCGGCCGCTCGACGTACACCGTCCCGTCCTCGACTCTCGTCCCGTGCCGACGACCGCCCGCGATCCGGGGGCTCACGTCTTCACTCGCGGGTGGGACGGATTAACGCTTGTGGCCACAATCAGCCGTATCAACACTTCTCGCGGCCGATATCGGTGTGTAAGCGTTGTGGCCGGCTCAGTCTCCCCCGCCGGCGGGCGCCGGGGCGGCTCCCCCCGGCCCGTCGCCGGTCGCGGTGTCCTGGGGCTCGACGTATATTCTCCCGATGGCGCCGTGGACCTCTCGTAGCGCCCCCTCGAGTTCGTCGATCGACGCCTCGATCTCGCCGGTGGTCATGCCGTCCTCGAACTCGACGTCGGCGGTCACGACCACGGTGTCCGGCCCGAAGTACACCGTCCGGAGGTCGCGCAGTCCCGCCACGCCCTCCCACCCCTCGATGGTCGTCCGGAGTTCGCGCTCGTCACTCTCGGGGAGGCTCTCGCCCAGCAACAGGCGCTTGTTCTCGAGTGCCAGCAGGACGGCGAAAAACATCAGCAACAGGCCGATTATCAGCGACGAGGCGGCGTCGAAGACGGGCATCTCGAGCGTCTCGGAGAGGTACACGCCGACGAGGGCGATCGCGGCCCCCGCCAGCGCGATGCCGTCCTCGGTGAACGCGGTCAGCGTCGTTATGTCGGCCGTCTTGCGGAACGCCTCGCGGTAGCCGCTCCAGTCGTTCTCCCTGATCTCTTTCGTGAGGCCCTTGTTCGCCTTCCACATCGCGTACGACTCGAAGACTATCGCGCCGGTCAACACGGCGTAGTTCACGAACACCGCGTCGAAACTGACGTCAGTCCCCGGGACGGTGGCCGTCGCCGCCTCCTTGCTCGCCTCGCCGAGGTGGGTGAGTTCGTGGTAGCCGTGACTCACCGACTCCCACCCGGCGATACCGAACAGCAACACGGCCACGAGGAAGGCGTAGAAGAACTGTGCCTTCCCGTAGCCGAAGGGGTGTGCCTGGTCCGGGTCGCGTCCGCTGAAACGGATGCCGATGAGGAGGAACACCTGGTTTCCCGTGTCCGATATCGAGTGGTACGTCTCCGACAGCATCGACGGACTGCCCGTCAGCGTGAACCCGACGAACTTCAGCACCGCAATCGCGCCGTTTGCGATCAGGGCGGCGATCACCACCGACTTGCTACTCGCCATCACCCTGCGGTCCGAGACCCGCTCTTATAAAGCCATCTCCGCGGGCGAGAGCGCCGCCGACCGGCGACGGGTGGAGGACGGAGTGGAGGGCGTGCCCGGGGTGCCGGGCGGCGGGGCGGGCGGCGGAGTGGCGCGGTCGTGGCGTCCCCGACGGCTGG
This sequence comes from uncultured Halobacteriales archaeon, assembly GCA_964512525.1. GTDB lineage: Archaea > Halobacteriota > Halobacteria > Halobacteriales > SW-7-71-33 > SW-7-71-33. The sequence continues at coordinate 1,907 of CAZEIO010000148.1, read as the reverse complement.
CGTCGCGGAGCGGTGGAGACGGAGGCTGTCGGCCGGGAACCGCCCGGGACGGAGTACACCGGACGACCCCGGTACGGGAGGGCCGGCGAGGACGCACACTCACCCACGGACGGTGTTCACATCAACTTCTCGTTGGCTAAAACGGCCGTTTCAGTCTCTCGAGCGACGGTTCTGCCTCCCGCCTGGGTTGCCGTCGGGCCGCGGTGTCGCCGACGTTCGCCGGCCCACGGGGACGGGGGTCGTGACTCCGCGAACGTTTTGTGGGAGCGTCCCGGTGCCTGCCCACATGGACGCCGACCCGGACGCGGACGCGAGTACGGACGGCGACGCCGACGGCGACGGTGGGGGGAGCGAGTACGACGGCGGTCCCACGGGACCGCCGCCGGAGATGGCGGCGGGTCGCGACGACCTCACGCCGATGATGTCGCAGTACTTCGACCTCTGTGCCGACTACGACGACGCCCTCGTCCTCTTCCAGGTGGGCGACTTCTACGAGGCCTTCTGCGACGCCGCGAGCGAGGTCTCGCGGGTCTGCGAGGTGACGCTCACCCAGCGGGAGGACTCCACCGGAACCTACCGCATGGCGGGCGTCCCGGTGGACAGCGCCGCCACCTACGTCGAGACGCTCCTGTCGGCCGGTCACCGCGTCGCCATCGCCGACCAAGTCGAAGACCCGGACGAGGTCAGCGGCGTCGTCGAACGGGCGGTCACCCGCGTCGTCACGCCCGGAACCGTCACCGACGACGAGTTACTGACGCCCGGCACCGCCAACTACGTCGCCTGTCTCGCGGCCGGCGACGACCCCGACGCCGACCGACGCCGGACGGGAGCGACCGACCCCGCCGACGACGCGGACGCGGCGCTTCCGCCGGGCGCGTACGCCGTCGCCTTCGTCGACGTTTCGACGGGCGAACTCGCCGTCGCCGGCGGGTCGTGGGCCACTGTCGTCGAGGAACTCGAGCGGTTCGACCCCGTCGAACTCCTCCTCGACCCGCGACTGACGACGCCGGACGTCGAGGCCGACCCGACGGTCACGCGGGGCGCTCACGACCCGGCCGTCTTCGACCTCGACCGCGCGGCGGCCGCCATCGAGGAACACGTCGGCCCGCCCTCGCTGGCCGCCGACCGCGCGGAACTGCGGGCCTGCGGCGCGCTGCTGGCCTACGCCGAGTACACACAGGGCGGTGCCGACGGCCGACTCGGGCACGTCTCCCGCCTGCGTCGCTACGACCCCGGCGACTACCTCCGGCTCGACGCCACCGCGACCCGCTCGCTCGAGCTGTTCGAGACGCGGTCAACCGGCGACGGCCCGACGCTCCGCGAGGCGGTGGACGAGACCGTCTCCGCGCCCGGTCGCCGCCGGCTGACCGCGTGGCTCCGCCAGCCGCTGGTGGACCGGGGAGACATCGTGGCGCGCCACGGCGCGGTGAACGCACTCGCCGACGCGCCGCTGGTCCGGGAGGACCTCCGGGCCGCGCTCGCGGAGGTGTACGACCTCGAGCGACTCGTCACGCGAACCACCCGCGCGAGGGCCGACGCCCGCGACCTCCGCTCGCTGAAGACCACCCTCGACGTGGTGCCGGACGTCCGCGATGCCCTCGACCGACTGGACCTGCCCGCCCCGACCGACGCGGGTGACGCGCGCCGCCTCGCGGCCCTCGCCGACGGTCTCGACGAACTCGCGGACGTCCGCGACCTGGTCGGCAAGGCGGTCCGTCCCGACCCGCCGGCCGAAATCACGGAGGGCGGCGTGATACGCGAGGGCTTCGACGACGAACTCGACGACCTGCGGGCGACCGAGCGCGAGGGCCGGGAGTGGGTCGCCGAGTTAGAGGCCGCCGAACGCGAGCGGACCGGCATCGACTCGCTGTCGGTCGGCTACAACGACGTCCACGGCTACTACATCG
>CAZEIO010000147.1:0-5253 GCA_964512525.1 uncultured Halobacteriales archaeon | reverse complement strand
CGAGCGCAAGTTGCACGTCCTGCTACACCGCATCTGCGACATCGACGGCGACTTTCGGGTGCGAGTGGGCATGGCGAACCCGAAGGGCGTCCACGGCATCCGCGAGGAACTCGCGCGGGTGTTCGCCGAGCACGAGAAACTGTACAACTTCCTGCACGCCCCGGTGCAGTCCGGGTCGAACGACGTCCTCGGCGACATGCGCCGCCAGCATCAGCTCGAAGGCGATGAGCGAACTCAAGCGAGCGATAGTCGGCGAGGCCTACGAGGCACTCGTCGGGACGCGCCGGCAGGTGGTCGTGGTCGAACCCGGCACCGGCGACTCGGTGAAGTGCCGAGACGGCGCCTACCGGCAGGTCGTCGTGCAGGACGCGAGCGAGTACGGCGTCGAACCCGGCGACTTCCTCGAGGTCGAGGTGACCGGGCAGAACACGATGTACGCCCTCGGGGAGCCTGCGTAGTCAGTCGTAGGGCAGTTCGGCGACCTCCGCTCGCTCCGAGAGTTCTTCCCGGAGTTCCGGGAGGCGGCCGATGGCCGCGTAGTCCACCAGTTCCTCCCCGAGCGTGTCGAGTCGGTCGGCCACGTCCTCGTCCACGACCGCGCCGTCTGCGACCGCGTCGCTCGCGTTCGGGATGCCGACGTGCGTGGAGGACCCAGGCGCGGACCCACCGGGCAGCGGTGCGGAGGTGGAGGACCGCCGGCGTCGGGAACCGGCCACCGGCGGTGACCACGATGCCGACGAGGGTGTCCTCGAACTCGTCGAAGCCACAGTAGTCGAGCACCGTCTTCAGCGGCGAGGCGACCGTGCCGTGGTAGATGGGACTACCGAGGACGACGGCGTCGGCCTCGCGGATGCGACGGCGTATCTCGGGGGCGTCCCCGGCGTCGCGTTCGTCGGCGTCGTACAGCGGCAGGTCGAACTCGCGCAGGTCGAGCATCTCCGTCTCGGCGCCGGCCACGGCGGCGGCGGCGAGTGCGCGTTCGGTGGCGACGCGGGTCGTGCTCTGCTCGCGGAGACTGCCGACGAGCGCGACCACGCGGGGCGTGTCCGTCACCGTCCCCCGACTCGCGGGCCGTGCACACACGCGATCCCGGATCGGGATTCTTGTAACTGGTCGGACGTATCGAGAGGACGGCCGCTACCCGCGGTCCGCGTCGTCGCTCGCGGGGTCGGAGCCGTCGTCCGTGGCGTCTTCCGGCCGCGAGGGACCGGCCGTTCCAGACAGTTCCCACTCGTCGAGTTCCCGCGGGTCGAGGTGGACGAACACGTCGTCCACCGCCGGCAGCGACCGTATCGACCGGATCACCTCCGTCTCGAGGTCGTGCGCCTCCAGCAGCGTCATGTCGCCCTCGACCTCGACGTGGATGGAGACGTCCACCTCGGGCCCGACGTAGTGAGCGACCACGTCGTGGACGCCCTCGACGTTCGGCGTGGACAGCGCCCGCTCGACTATCTCCTCGCGCAACGAGGCCGGCGGCGCGCCGCCGACGAGGTAGTTGAGGTTGTCCCGCGCGATGGCGACGCCGGCGTAGAGGACGGCCGCGCCGACGAGGAGTGCTGCCACGGGGTCGGCGACGGGGTAGCCGGCGGCGGCACCGAGGACGCCCACCAGCGCAGCGGCCGCGGTCAGGATGTCGTTTCTGGTGTCGAGTGCGGTCGCGACGAGCGCCGGCGACCCGGTGCGCCGGCCCATCGCCAGACAGTAGCGGTAGAGACCGAACTTCACCGCCGCGCCGACGGCGAGGACGGCCGGGGCGGCGACGCCGGGCACCGTCGCGCCGACGTACGCGCCGGTCACAAGCGACCGGCCGGCGCCCAACAGGACCGCGCCGCCGGCCGCGAGGACGCCGGCGGCGACGAACAGCGAGACGAACGGCTCGATACGCTCGTGGCCGTGCGGGTGTTCGACGTCCGGCGGCTGGGTCGTCAGGTAGAGACCGCCGACGACGACGAGACTGTACACGGCGTCCGAGAGACTGTTCGCGGCCTCGGAGCCGACCGCGAGACTGCCCGTCTGCCACCAGACCACCGCCTTCGCGACGAACAGGAGGGCGTTCGTCACGAGGACGAGGAGACCGACCCGTCGCAGCGTGGACTGGCGGTCCACTCCCGTCTCGCGGTCGGTGACGCCCGCGGCCGGCGTCACCGACGGCAGCGGGAGCCACGAGCGCAGTGTCTCCCCGCTCCGCCGCTCGGTCTCGGGGTCTGGGCCGCCGTCGCCCGCCATCGTCTTGAGTTGTGGCGGACGACGCAAAGCCGTGTCGGCTGTCCCGGTCGGTCGGCGGTCAGTCGCCGGCGTCGTCCGCGGGGCCGTCGGTCCCCGCGTCCCCGCCCGTGTTCGCGTCCTCGCCCGCGTCCGTGGCGTCGGTCACGCCCGCGTCGTCACCCGCGCCGTCGCCGGGCGAGACGCGCACGGCACCCGTCTCGGGTGCGGTCGCCCCGTCCTGTGTCGCGAAGGCCGCGTGGAGGCGGTCGTACGTCTCCCTGACGGCCTCGACGATGACGGTCGTGTCGCCCACGACGGGCATGAAGGAGGTGTCGCCCTCCCACCGGGGGACGACGTGGGTGTGGAGGTGGTCGCCGATGGACCCGCCGGCGACGCGACCGCCGAGATTCGTACCGGTGTTGAACCCGTCGGGGTCGAGGGCGTCGTCAAGGGCGTCCACGGTGCGACCCACCAGCCGCGAGTGTTCGAGGAGCGTGGCGTCGTCGAGAGCGCGGTAGTCGCCGGTGTGCTCGCGAGGGATCACCATCGCGTGGCCGGGGTTGTACGGGTAGTTGTTCAGGAGGACGAAGGCGGCGGCCCCCCGCGCGACGACGTTGTTCTCTCGGTCGGCGGCCGGGCCGGCCGCCGGGAGCCGACAGAACGGACAGCCGTCCTCGGCGGGGTCCTCGCGCTCGACCCACTCGATTCGCCACGGAGCGAACAGCTGTTCCATGCAGGGATGCCGGTCCGGGCACTGTTAGTTCTGTCCTGCCGGGGGTGGGCCGGAATCCACAAGACGGGGCCACCCGAACGAGAGTGCAATGGTCTCGGGGGAGTGGCTGGTCGCCGCGGCGTTCGGCACGGCCGGGGGGACGGGCGGGCTGATTGCCGCCCTGTGGCAGTACCGCGGCAAGCCGGGCGCTGGCTGGTTCCTCGCGAGTCTCACCTGTCAGGCGCTGTGGGGACTGACCTACGGCGTCGCTCTCCTCACCTTCGACCCGCCGCTGCGTCGCGGACTCGGCGTCGTGGGTATCGGCCTGTTCACCGGTCTCGGGGCGTACTTCCTCGCCTTCACCCTCGAGTACACCGGTCGGGGGCAGGTCCGCGGCCAGCCGGCCGGCGTCCTCGTGGCGGTGCTGCCGGTGGTGATGCTCGCGTTCGCGGCCGCCAACCCAGTCCACGGGCTCCTCTGGCGACCGCAACCGGGCGTCGTCGAGGTCGCGGGAGTCTCTGGGCTGACCTACGGCTTCCGGCCGACGATGCAGGTCCTCGGAGTGCTCGCGGCCACCGTCGTCACCGTCGGCAGTCTCCTGCTGTTCGACACGGTGTTCAGCTACGGCCCGCTGTACCGCCGCGAGGCGGTCACCGTCGGCCTGAGTCCGGTCCCGCCGATGACGGCGCTGGTGCTGTGGCTGTTCGAGGCCGGTCCCGCGACGGCACTCAACGTCGCACCCTTCCTGTTTCTCGTTCACATCGTGCTGGACGCCTACGCCTTCGTCGGCAGCGACATGTTCGAGTTCCACCCGGCGACGCGGCGCCGCGGCGAGCGGGCGGCCATCGACGACCTCGGGAGTCCCGTCGTCGTCGTGGACGACCAGGGACGGATCGTTCGGACGAACGACGCCGCCAGCCGCGTCCTCGGGGTCAACGGCAGTCGGGCGCTGGCGGCGCCGGTTTCGGACTACGTGGACGACGACCTCGACCCGCAGGAGGGCGGCGAGGTGACGGTGTCGGTGGACGGCACGCCGCGGACGTACCGCGTGACGGCGACGCCGCTCGCGGTGGACGCCGAGCACGTCGGCGCGACGCTGGTCTGGCAGGACATCACCGAGAGTCGCCGGCGCGAGCAGCGACTGGCGGTACTCAACCGCGTCCTCCGGCACAACCTCCGCAACGACATGACCGTCGTCCGCGGGTTCACCGAGGCCGCCGCCGACCGGGTCGAGGACGCCGAGACGACAGACCTGCTAGAGACGGCGCTAGAGAAGAGCGACGCCCTCCTCTCGCTGGGACGCACCGCCAGGGACATCGAGCGCACCCTGGAGGGCGACCCGGCCCGCGGGCCGGTGGACGTCGTCGCGGTCGTGACGGAGGTGTTAGAGGCCGTCGCGCCGCCGGGCGTGGTCGCGTTCGAGAGCGACCGCGACGCCATCGTCGTCGAGACGGACCGGCAGACCCTGCTGACCGTCCTCCGGGCCGTCGTGGAGAACGCGGTGGTTCACGGCACCAGAAAGCGGACACTCGAGGAGGCGACACCCGGGACCGCCGACGGCGGGCAGGTCGCGACGGAGCGCCGGCCCGTCCGGGTCCGCGTCGCCGAGAGCGCGGACGGCGTGACCGTGACCGTCGCCGACGACGGGCCGGGGGTGCCCGAGGACGAACTCGCCGTCGTCCGCGCCGGCGAGGAGACGGCACTCGAACACGGCTCCGGGCTCGGTCTCTGGCTGGTGCGCTGGGGGAGCGAGCGGATCGGTGCCGACGTGACCTTCGAGACGGACGACGCGGGCACGACCGTCACCGTGGAACTGACGCGGGCCGCCGACCCGGCGCCAGAGTGACCGCACCCGGTCGGGGGACTCGACTCAGGCCATCGCCTCGATGCGATCGACGACCTCCGCGGCGAACTCGCTGGTGCCGAGACGCTCGCCGCCCTCTATCTGGCGGTCGATGTCGTAGGTGACGCGCTTGGAGGCGATCTGCGCCTCGAGGGCGTCGCGGATCAGGTCTCCGGCGTCCTCCCAGCCGAGGTAGTCGAACATGAGTCGCCCGGAGAGGATCATCGCGGTGGGGTTGGCCATGTCCTGGTCGGCGCGCTTGGGCGCGGAGCCGTGAACGGGTTCGGCGAGCATCCGGCCGTGGCCGAAGTTGCCGCCGGGCGCGACGCCGAGACCGCCGATCTGGGCGCCGGCGGCGTCGGAGAGGTAGTCACCGTTGAGGTTCGGCATCGCGAGGACGTCGAACTCGTCGGTGCGGAGTTGCATCCACTGCAGCATCGCGTCGGCGAGGCGCTCCTCGACCATCACCGCGCCCTCGGGGATGTCCACCTCG
>CAZEIO010000146.1:0-5272 GCA_964512525.1 uncultured Halobacteriales archaeon | reverse complement strand
CCGACGCCCTCCCGGACGACCTCCTCGGGCGCGAGACCGGTGATGTCTCTCCCGTGGAGCCGTACCGATCCCTCCCACGCGTCGAGGTAGCCGAAGACGGTCTTCAGGACCGTGGACTTGCCCGCGCCGTTCGGCCCGATCAGGCAGACGACCTCCTCGGCACCGAGCGACAGCGAGAGGTCCTCTAACACCTGCACGTCGCCGTAGCCCGAGGCGAGACCCTCGACGGCGAGTGCCGGCGCGTCCGTCCCGGACGCCGCGGGGTCGGTTGCGCCAGTCTCGCGGGCGTCGTCCGACGGCGCGTCGGCGGTCATGCCCGCGGCCCTCCGAGGTAGGCGTCCACGACGCGGTCGTCGGTGCGCACTCGTTCCGGCGGTCCCTCGACGAGCACGGAGCCCTGGTCGAGGACGACGATGGTGTCCGCGAGGTCCATGATGAAGCTCATGTCGTGTTCGATGACGAGGAAGGTGATGCCGTCGTCGTTCAGGTCCCGGAGGAAGCCCTTGAGCTTCTCCGCGAGCGTGGGGTTGACGCCTGCGACGGGTTCGTCGAGGAGGAGGACGTCCGGGTCGGTCATCGTCGCGCGGGCGAGTTCGACCAGTTTCATCTGCCCGCCCGAGAGGTCGGTCGCCGGCGCGGTGGCGAGGTGGTCTATCTCGAACCGCTCGAGGGTGCGCTCGGCCCGTTCGAGGAGGGCACGCTCCTCCCGGCGAACGGTCTCGCCCCGGGTGAACACGGCAGACAGCGACTCGCCGGTCTGGTCTCCCGGGCCGACCATCAGCGCCTCCCGCACCGTCATCCCCTCGGGCTTGCGTGGCGTCTGGAACGAGCGCACCATCCCCCGGCGGGCTATCTCGTGTGGCGGGTCGCCCGTGACCTCCTCGTCCCCGACGAACACCGACCCCTCGTCCGGTTCGTAGAAGCCGGTGATACAGTTGAACAGCGTGGACTTGCCTGCCCCGTTCGGGCCGATGAGTCCCGTTATCGACCCCTCCGAGACGCCCATCGTGACGTCCTCGTTGGCGACGAGACCGCCGAAGCGCTTGGTGACACCCTCCACGCGGACGACGGCGTCCGGCTTGTCGTGGACGCCGCCGCCGACGACCCGGCCGTCGTCGCCGGTATCGGCCGACCCACCCTCGGCCGCCTCACGCATCCCGACCACCACTCTCGACCTCGCCGCTTGCCTCCCGGCCCGTCCAGATGAGTTCCCGGCGGGGCGGCAGGACGCCCTGCGGGCGGAAGTGGATGACCAGTATGATGAGCAGACCGATGGCGAACAGCCGGAGCGGCCCCGGCTGGAGGTTCAACTCGACACCGCCGACGGCGACGGTACCGGCCAGTTTACCGAGTTCGCGGGTGCCCTCGATGATGGTGACGACGAGAGCGCCGCCGAGGATCGCACCCCGGTCGCTGCCGGTGCCGCCGAGGATGACGGCTATCCACACGTAGAACGTCTGGATGGGCGAGAGCAGACCGGGGTCCACGAAGACGATGACGCTCGCGAACAGCGCCCCGGCGAGCGCCATGACGAGGCTGCCGATGACGAACGACTGGAGACGGAGCCGGTAGGTGTTCTTGCCGAGGGCCGCCGCGAGGTCCTCGTCGGTTCGGACGAGTCGCTGGACCCGTCCCCACGGCGACTGGTGTGCCCGGCGGAGGAGGAGCCACACGCCGAGGACGGCCACGAGGACGAGGAGGAAGGTCACTATTGGGTCGGCGAGACGCCCGCTCAGGTCACCGACCACGGGCCAGTCCGTGTACAGGCGGGGGATGCCGTACAGGCCGGCGCTGCCGTTCGTCCACTGGTTCTCGGTCAGGAGGACGAGTCGGACCACCTCCGCGAGACCGAGCGTCGCGATGGCGAGGTAGTCCTCGCTCAGTGATAGCGTCGGCAGACCGATGAGTAGCGCGACGACGCCGGCCGCGACCAGACCGAACAGGAGACCGACGACCGGCGAGGCGAACGGAAAGCCCTCGGAGAACGGCGAGACGCTACTCGTCACCAGCGCCACGCCGTAGGCACCCAGGCCGAAGAAGGCGGCCACGCTGAAGTTGATGAGTCCGGTGTACCCCCACTGGACGTTCAGCCCCATCGACAGGAGCACGTAGATGCCGGCCAGCGAGAGCAAGAAGAGGAGATAGGAGAGGTCGAGGACGCCGACGGCGACGAGGACGGCGAGGAGGAGCGCTCCCCCGAGGACGACGAGTCCGACGAGGCGTTCCTCGGCGAACGTGCCGCCTCCGGTGGCGTCGCCGCCCCCAGTCTCCTCTCCGCGGCGGGCACCGCCATCCTGTCCCGTCCCGCCGTCGGCGTTCGGCGGGCCGCCTGCACCCGCGTCCGTGTCCTCGCCGCCGTCCGCGCCGGGACCGGGGTCGTCGCTCACGACCCGGCACCTCCGGCGATACCCTGCGGTCTGAACAGCAGGATGAGCACCATGATGACGAAGGCGACGGCGGGTGCGTAGCTGCTGCTTATCGGGACGCCGACGCCGTCTGGTACGAGCGGCAGGAGCGCGCCGAAGTTCGTGGCCAGCGGCGTCAGTTCGTGAATCATGCCGATGACCAGGCCGCCGGCCATCGCGCCGTACACGGAGCCGATGCCGCCGAGGATGACCGCCGCGAACACCACGAGCAGGAGGTCGAAGCCCATCCGCGGATCGAGCTGGTTCGAGAGTCCGAGGAAGACGCCGCCGGCGCCGGCCAGTCCCGCGCCGACGACCCACGTCGCCAGCCGGATGCGAAAGGTACGGATGCCACAGGCGCGGGCGAGTCCGGGGTTGTCCGCCGTGGCCCGCATCTTCCGTCCGAGCGTGGTGTACTGCAACAGGAGGTGCAGTCCGACCACCAGGACGACGGCACTCAGGACGACGACGACGGAGCGTTCCGTGACGGCGACCCCAAACGCGTCACGCACCGCGGGGATGGGTCCGCTGCGGTCGATGCCGTACGAGCGAAAGTCCGTCCCGAATCCGGTCTGGACGACCGCACGGTAGATGAACGCGACGCCGATGCTGGCGATGAGCATGCTCAGCGAGTCCACGTCCAGCGTGCGGTACACGACCAGTTCGGTCAATACCGCCACGAGAGCGGCGACGGCGATGCCGGCGGCCAGTCCGACGAAAAAGCCCACGGGAAGTCCGAGAAGTTCGCCGCCGGCACCGCCGACGGTGCCGATGACGACGAGTGCCGTGTACGCCCCCAGCGTCATCGTGTCGCCGTGGGCGAAGTTCGCGAAGTTGGCGATGCCGTACACGATGGAGAGCCCGATGCTCCCGAGGACGATGATACTGCTGAAGACCAGACCGTTGACGACGAACTGGAGGACCTCGACCATCGAGACGAGTCAGGACCCCTGGATGGTGCCCGTGGACTCGTACGAGCCGTCCTGCACCTGCAGAACCTCGAGGAACGCCCGCGGGTCCCCGTTCTCGTCGAGGTCGATGGGACCGCTGATCCCCTGGTAGTTCACGTCGCTCGCGCTCCCGCCGTCGGTGAGTATCTCGTGTGCCTCCTGGTACGTGGCCACCTCCGTCCCGTCCGGCCGGGTGACTTCCTTGATTAGGTCGTTCGAGACGGCGCTGGCGGAGAACTCGTCGGCCGCCTGGATGGCGATGGCCGCCGTGACGATGGCGTCGTAGGCGTACGTCGCCCACGACGTCGGCTGCTCCCTGTCGAACTCCTCCTGGAACCGGCTTGCGAAGTCCTTGTAGTTCTGCTGGGTGACCGCCGCCGACGGGACGACGGCCTTCATACCCTCGATGAACTCGCTCGGGGCCTGGTTGAGGACCTCCTGTCCCGTCACCGAGTCCGCGCCGTACACGGGCGGAGTCACGCCGAGGTCGAACGCCTCCTGTGCGATGGTCGTGAACTCCGGCTGGTACGTGACGAACACCCACGCGTCGGCGTCGGCGCTGTTCATCGCCGAGACGACGTTCGAGTACGACGACTGCCCCTGAGTGTGTTCCTGGAAGTACGCCATCTCGCCGTCGTAGGACTCCCGGAACACCTCGCCGACGCCGGAACCGTACGCGTTGTTCACGTACGTCAGCGCCACCGAGTCGTGACCGTCCTGTTCGACCAGGTCGGCGATGGCACTCGCCTGTGCCCGCCCCGGCGGCGACATCCGCAGGAGTTCTGGGAAGTTCGTCAGGTCCGGGCTCGTCGAGTTCTGGGATATCTGGTCCACCTCCGTGCCCCGAATGACCGACTCGTAGATGGCCACTGAGACGCCCGAACTCACCGCGCCGATGAGGATTGGGACGTCCTCCTGGTTGACGAGCCGCTGGGCCGCCGAGACGCCCGGGCCGGCCTGACTCTGGGTGTCCTCCTCGATTATCTCGAGTTCGCCGCCGCGCAGTCCGACCTCGTTGACGTCCTCGAGGGCGAGTTGCTTGCCACGCTGGTTGCGCTCCCCGAACGTCGAGAGCGACTCCGTCTGAGAGTTCGCCATCCCGATGGTGAACGTGCCGCCACCGCCGGTACAGCCCGCCAGTCCAACGACGCCCGCCGTTCCCAGCGCGCCGGCTCCCTTCAGGACGGTTCTGCGATCGACCACGTTGGTATCACGTCGCATGATCGGTCTTAGTTGGTCGGGTCACCTCATTATTCTTACTGGTCGTGGCCAGCTCAGAGAACGCTCCGCGCCGACGTGGAGCCGTGGCGAGACGAACGTCGCCGAAGACCCACAGCACAGGAGGTAAATCGCGTCGTGATGAACAACGGTCATGAGCCGCGAACGCCTCCGAGCCGCCGCACGCGAGCGATGGGGAGACGTGTGGACGCTCGTCACCCGCGAGTGGGCCGACGGCGACGCACAGACCGTCGCATACACCTCCCGTGGTCGTGGCGAGGACGGCGAGACCATCGTCCGCGAGCAACTGCTCCTCGACGACGACGGCGACATCGTCCGCGAGCGAGTCGTCCTGCGACCGCAGCGAATCCTGGAACGCGAGCGACTGTAGCCGTTCGCGAGCAGTCCCCGCCGGCCGTGGGCGCTGGGTCTCAAGAACCCCGACAGCGATGAGCAGTACCTCCACTTCGTTCATCAGCCGGACGCCGACACCCCGCTGAAGAACGGTCGCGACGGCGAGCGGTACGTTACCCTGCTCGCGTGGGCGGCCGGGACCGCCAGAAACGGCGACTGGACCACGTATAAAAGCCGGACACGGGTGACCACGAACGAGTCAGAACCCGGGCAGAACTGGCGAAAGCGTATCGAGTGGGACCGCCGAGATTCGAACTCGGGTCCAACGCACCCCATGCGCAGAGG
>CAZEIO010000145.1:0-5318 GCA_964512525.1 uncultured Halobacteriales archaeon | reverse complement strand
AGGTCTCGATGGCCGAGCGGCCGCCGGTCACCTTGTTGACGACCCGGGTGAGGTAGTCGAAGGTGATGATGAGCGGGTAGAGGGCGTACTCCGAGATCTTCAGCGGGCGAGCGATACGCAGCGCCCAAGACTCGGTGTTCTCGACGGCGTAGGACTTCGGCGCGGACTCGCCGAACAGCAACACCAGCGCGGTGATGCCCAAGGTGGAGGCGAGCACCGCGAGACCCTGGTCGTTGAGGACGATAGCGAGCAACCCCGTCGCGATGGAGGTCATGGCGATGTTGACGAGGTTGTTGCCGACCAGGATGGTCACGAGCAGTCGGTGGGGGTCTCTCTTCAACTGTGCCACCGTCTCGGCGCCCGGGACGCCGTCGTCCACGAGTGCCTCGACGCGGTGGTTCGCCAGCGAGAACATCGCGATCTCCGAGGACGAAAAGAAGCCCGACAGTCCGATCAGTACGACGATGGTGACGGCGCCGACGGCGAGAACGACGTTCTCCGGGACGTTCGGAGTCACGCCGCTCTGGGCTACCGTCAGCGCGACTGCCGCGACCGCCCTCTCGGCCGTCGGTATCCCCATGAACACCCGGGGTTGCCCGTCACGGAAATTAACTCTTGTGTCACCGCCGGCCGCGGTCGGTCGTCACCTACAGACGCGGCCGCAGGCGATGCACTTACCCTCGGGCCGTCCGTTCGGCCGACATGGCGAGCACCGCAGACACCGGAACCGAGACCGACGACCCCGACATCACGCTGTACCGACTCCAGGCCTGCCCGTACTGCGAGCGGGTGGTCCGTGCACTGGAAACCCACGACCTCTCGTACCGCTCTCGCTTCGTCGAGCCGATGCACGCCGACCGCAACGTCGTCAAGCGACTGACCGGCAAGCGGACCGTTCCCGCCATCGTGGACGAGGCCACCGGCGTCACGATGAGCGAGAGCGCGAACATCGTCGAGTACGTCGAACGCACGTACGGCGACGGTGCCGATCCCGACGGGGACGCGTAGGATGGTGGACTTCGACGTCGTGGAGTTCCCGGGCGCCGACGCCGTGAGCGAGGGCGACCGGGCACCCGACTTCACCCGCCCCCTCGTCAACGAGGAGTACTGGGAGGACGTCGCGCTCTCGGACCTCGTCGCCGAGAGTCCCGTCCTCCTCGTCTTCTACCCGATGAACGGGGCCTTCCCGGCGACGTACGTCTGGAACGCCCTCCGGGACCGCGACCTCGGGGAGACGTACGACGTACAGGTCGTCGGTCTCTCTGTCTCCGACCCGTACGCCCACAAGCGCCTGATCCGCGAGCGGAGCATGAATTACCGGCTGTTCTCGGACCCGCGCAACGAGGTCGCCCGCACCTACGGCGTCGTCCACGACCTCGACGGGATGGCCGGCGTCGAGGAACCCCGTCCGAGCGTCTTCCTCGTCGGCGAGGACCGCCGGGTGCAGTACGCGTGGGTGGCGAGCGAGTGGCCGGAGTTCCCCGACTACGACGAGATAGAGGCCGCCCTCGCCGACGCCGGCGACTGAGCGACGGCCCCCGCACCGCACCGCCCGGTCCCGCCCGGAGCCGTCTGCCTTTTTGACCGTGGCGCGCCCAGCGACGAGCATGAGCGAGGAGGACACCGACCCGGCGGCCGACGACGAGGCCCCGGAATCCGGCGACGGCACCGCGGAGACGACGCGACCGACCGACGGCGACCCGCCGACCGACACCGCCGCCCTCTCCGACGCCGCCGTCGCACTCTGGGAGGGCGACCTCGTCGTGTACCCCACCGAGACGGTGTACGGTCTCGGCGCCGACGCACTCGACGCGGCCGCCGTCGAACGCGTCTTCGAGGTGAAAGGCCGAGACCGGTCCGACCCCGTGTCCATCGCGGTCCCGGACGTTGTCACCGCCCTCGAGTTCGTCGCGCCGGCACGACGGACCCGCGAGTTCATGCGTGCCTTCCTCCCCGGTCCCGTCACCGTGGTCTGCGAGCGCCGTCCCGTCGTCCCCGACGTCGTGACCGCCGGGAGCGACCGCGTCGGCGTCCGCGTTCCCGACCACCCGACGGCACTCGCCCTCCTCGACCGCGCCGCGCCCGTGACGGCGACCAGCGCGAACCGCTCGGGCGAGGCGAACGCCCGTCGCGTCGCCGACCTCGACTCCGACGTCGCGGAGACGGCGGCGGTGGTCCTCGACGGCGGCGAGACGCCCGGCGGCGAGAGCACCGTCGTGGACGTGGCCGCCGACGAGGTGATACGCCCCGGTCTGCGGGCAGACGAGGTCCGGGCGTGGCTCTCGGAGCACTGAGTGGGCCGGCGAGACACGGTCGCCGCCCGCGGGCGACCCTCAATCGACGCCCAGCAGTGACCGGAGCGTCCGGGTGCGCACGCCACAGTCGTCGGCGTACTCGCAGGCCGCACACTTCGCCCGGTTCTCGACCCGCGCCGGCGGGCCGTCCATCGTCCGAACGGCCCGTAGTGTCTCGCGGTACCGCCGTCGCCGACCGGCGGTGATCCGCACCCGTCGGACGACGCCGTGTGCGGGGTACTGGACCGTCGCGGTCTCGACACGCTCGCCGCGGTCGGCCGCCAGCGCCGCCGCCGCGCCGGCGGCTCACGCCGACTGTGGCGCCCAGACGCCGCCGTCCGGCGGCGCGCCGGTCGCGAGGTACGCCGGTCGCACCGGGTCGTCGAGTACCCGCACCACGCCGCGACAGTCCCGTCCCTCGACGACGCGTCGCCGGTCGAGCGGTTCGACCACGCTCCGCCAGCGGTCGCTCGGTCCCGTCGCGGGTGGGTCCGGTGGCCGCGACCCCTCCGTGTCTCGCCCGGAGGCCTCTTTGGGCGGTTCGTGACCGGCGGCGCGGAGCCACCGCAGCCGACGGCGGTACGTCGCCGGCGAGACGGCGACGGGAAGGGCCGCGAGCGTCTCGTCGTCGGCGTCGGCGAGTTCGGGGTAGCGGTCGGCGAGTGCGCGGCGTTCGCGGACCCGCGCCGGCGGGGCGTCCGGCCCGTCGTCGCGTCGCCGGTAGTAGAGCTGGCGCGGACAGTAGGCGGCCGTGCGGAGGTGCGAGAGCGGTATCACGGCGGTCGGTGCCGCCCGATCACTCGAAAACCGACGGGTGACGACCGACCGCTCAGAAGGAGACGTTCGACTCGAGACCGTCGGTGGCGTCCTCGAGCCCGTCCTCCCGGACGCCGTCGGTGATGCCGGTCAGGTCGGCGTCCACGAGGACGTCGTCGAACGCCTGCCGGTAGCGCTGGTTGACCCGGCGCGACCGGGCTTCGGCCTCGATCACCCGGCGGTAGCGCCGGACCGTCGAGGGCGCGACCCCGAACTCGTCGGCGAGGTCGGCGTTCGACGGCGGGTCGTCGTCGAGGACCCGGTCGCGGAGCGCATCGCGGTCGAACGGCGCGTCGCGGTCGGCCGGCCGGAAGAGGTGAACGTCCAGTCGCGCGCGGACGACCGTCGAGCGACTCACGTCGAGGCGGTCGGCGATCTCGGTGTCGGAGGCGCCGTCGTAGTACGCGTGGACCAGTTCGACGACGGCGTCGTCGTCGAGACCGGTGTCGAAGCCGTACCGCTCGCGCATCTGCCCGACGACGTCGAGAAGTGCCTCGCGGACGCCGCTCTCGTCCCTGTCGAGGAGCGACCCGCGGGACGTCTCCTGTGACTCCGTGACGGTGTCGCTGTCGGCCACGTCGGTGAAGATGTCACGGAGTTCCTCGGTCTTCTCGTCCATGCCGACAGTCAGGGCACGGTTCCCGACAGTTAAGCTTTCCTCCGGGATCGGCGGGGACGACGCCGCTCGCCGCGGTCCAGCCGACCCCCCGGCGACAGGTCGAGTGGTCCGAACCGGTCACGGACGCGACTGGCATCGCCATCGCTCCCGGGACCACCCGACGGCCGGGGTCGAGTTCGACGGCGGCACCCGACGCAAGATATAACCCCCTCGATCCCCCGTGTGCGGGCTATGCGCGTGCCGTTGCAGGAGGCCCCGAGTGGGACCACTCGACCCACGTTCTGGCGGATCGGCGAGGTGGGGGAGATACTCTTCTACTACCTCGCGGCGGTCGCCATCGTCGTCTTCCTCTACGGCGTGTACGACCGGTTCGCCCGGTACGGCCGCGGCACCGAGGACGCCTTCGACCGGCTGGACGGCCTCCCAGATCGCATCCGTGAGGCGGCCCGTCTCGTCGGCTCCAACGAGAAGCAGTTCGACCGCGACCTCCTCGCGGGCGTGATGCACGCGTTCGTCCTCTGGGGCTTTCTCACCCTCCTGATCGGCACCACCATCCTCGCGATCGAGATCGATATCGTCCGCCCGCTCGCGGGCACGGCCGACCCCGTCTTCTTCCGTGGTGACTTCTACCTCTCGTACTCGCTGGTGATGGACGCGATGGGACTGCTGTTCGTCGTTGGCGTCGGTCTCGCGATGTACCGCCGCTACTGGGCGCGGAACGCCCGCCTCGACGGGAAACACACCGGCCGGGAGGACCACCTCTTCCTCGGGACGCTGTTCCTGCTCGGCGTCGGCGGCTACGTCACCGAGGCACTCCGCATCCTCGGCACCGGCATCCCCGAGTTCGAGAGCGTCTCGTTCGTCGGCTACGGTCTCGCGCTGGCCTTTTCGCAGGCGGGCGTCACCGAGTCGCTGGCGGCCACCTCCTACCCCGCGGTCTGGTGGTCGCACTCCCTGCTCGCGCTCTTTTTCGTCGCGTACATCCCCTACGCGAAGCCGTTCCACATGATATCGTCGTTCGCGAACGTCGTCACGCGCGACGAGAAGGCGGGCGTCCGACTGCCCGGCGTGCCGGCGGACCTGGACGCCGAGAGCGGCGCGGAGTCCATCGACTCCTTCTCGTGGCGGGAACTCCTCGACCAGGACGCCTGCACCAAGTGCGGTCGCTGTACGTCGGTCTGTCCGGCCAACGCCTCCGGGCGCAACCTCGACCCGCGGGACGTCATCCTCGACCTGAAGGCCTACCGCGAGGAGCGCGACGCCGGCGGCGAGGAGGTCCCGATCGTCGCCGACGGCGGCGGCGTCATCGACGCCGAGTCGATGGAGTCCTGCATGGCCTGCATGGCCTGCATGGACGCCTGTCCCGTCGAGATCGAGCACCTCAAGTCGTTCACCCGGATGAACCGCCACCTCACCGACACGGGCCAGGTCGACCCCAACCTCCAGGACACCTTCCAGAACCTCATGCAGCGCCGGAACGTCATGGGCGAGAGCCCCGGCGCCCGGGGCGACTGGACCGAGGACCTGGAGTTCGACGTGGCGGACGCCCGCGAGCAGGAAGTCGAGTACCTCTGGTACGTCGGGGACTA
>CAZEIO010000144.1:0-5329 GCA_964512525.1 uncultured Halobacteriales archaeon | reverse complement strand
AGAAGTTGCACACGTGGGCGTTCGACCGCATCTACCAGTACCTCGCGTACAAGGGCAAGGAGCGTGGTGTCGAGGTGCTGAAGGAGAACGAGTGGGGCACGTCGAAGACCTGCTCGAACTGCGGGGACGAGACTGACAGCAACCGCGTCGAACGGGGACTGTATGTGTGTTCGTCGTGTGAGTTAGTCGGAAATGCAGACTGTAACGCGGCGGAGAACATGCGCCAGAAGATAACTCCGAGTCCTCACGGTGAGGATAGGAGTAACGGCTGTGTGGCACAGCCATCGGTACACCTGTTCGACCGCGAGAGCGGGACGTTCACCACGAGAGAGCAGGTCGTGTCGTAGACCGGCAAATCTCCCACCCGCGGGACGGGAAGCCGCGCTCTTCAGGGCGCGGAGGATGTCACCTCGTACGCGCCGGCCGCGCTGGTCTGGACGTCCACGTCTTCGGGGGCGAGCGACACGCCCTGCAGGGCGAAACTCGCGCTGCCGGTGAGCGCCCACGGCAGGTCGTACGGCAACTCGTCGGCCAGCGCGACCACTGCGTCGGCGTGGGGCGAGTCGAGACCGGTCATCGTTCGCGTTCCGCGGCGTCGGGCACACCCTCCTCGGCGACGGTCACGAGGAACTCCCGGGCGCGGGCAGCCGACGCCTCCCACGTCGGGTGGCGCTCGTAGCGCCGACGGGCGGCGACGGCCATCTCGGCGAGGCGGTCCCGGTCGGCGAGGAGCGCGGCGACGTGGCCGGCGACGGCCGCCCGGTCGTCGGGAGCGACGAGGAGACCGTTCTCGCGGTGGGTGACGAACTCTCGTGCGCCGCCGGCGGTCGAGGCCAGCGGCGGGAGGCCGAAGCTCATTCCCTCGAGGTAGACGATGCCGTAGCCCTCGTACCGGGAGGGCATCGCGAGGAGGTGGTGGTCGCGAAACGTGTCGGCGAGGGCGTCGTCGGACAGCTGGCCGGCGAAGGTGACCCGGTCGCCGACGCCCTCGCGGCGTACCTGTGCCCGGACGGCAGCGGCGTAGTCGGGGGCGACGGCCGTGTCCCCGACGACGGTCAGCCGCCACTCTCCCTCGACCGTTGCGAGACCCGCGACGAGCGTGTCGAGACCCTTCCGCGGGACGACGCTGCCGACGTACAGCAGTCTGAGCGGTTCCTCGTGGGCACGGGCACGGAGGTCGGCCTCGCGCACGTCGGGGTCGAAGCGGTCGCCCGCCGGCGGCGCGACGACGCCCGGCAGTGGGCGACCGCGGCAGTCCGCGACCGCCTCGCGGGTCGTCTCGCTGTTGAACACGGCCGCGTCCACGCCGTCGAGGTATGCTCGCTCGACGGCGCGATACACTGGCCGGAGGCGACGGTCCTCGCTGGCGCGCAGGTGGTGGACCACGGACACGACCGGCGCGTCCACGCGTGCGATGCGGGTGGCCCCGACGAGCGAGGGGTGGCAGAGTTCGTCCTGCAGAAGTACGTCGTAGTCACGGCCGAGCGCCCGCCACAGCCGCGGGTCGAGGTTGTCCACGAGGTGTCGTGGGTAGTCGCGCCACGAGAGCGTCACCAGATCGACGCGGTCGCCACGGTCGCGGAGGTGCTCGACGAGGCGGCGGTCGTACAGGTAGCCGCCGGAGGTGGGCGAGAGGCCGTCGTAGACGACGAGACCGACGTGCACTGTTCGAGGCGTCCGTGTGCGGTGGTCGTCGGCGGTCAGGCCGGGCGCTCGTAACTCGCCCACGCCACGTCGTCCTCCCACATCCGGAGTTCGCAGGTCTCGACCTGCGGCGCGTCGAGCCTGTCGAGGAGTGCGCTCGCGAAGTGCTCGGCGAACCGCTCGACGCTCGGGTTCCCCTCGAACTCCGGGCGGTCGTTCAGTAGCGTGTCGCGGTAGCCGGCGACGACGGCGTCCATCGCCGCCTCGAGGTCGTCGATGTTCAGCAGGTAGTCGTACGCGCCGAGTTCGGGACCGCTGAGTCTCGCCTCCGCAGTGTAGGTGTGCGAGTGGACCTCGCCCTCCGGCGGCTCCGGGTCGGGCACCGTCAGGAAGTGCTGGGCGACGAACTCCCGCGAGACCGTTACCGTGTACATACTCGTCGTTGTACCGGGGGGTACAAATTCGGTGTGCTCGTGCGGGAGCGTCCACCCGACGGTCGCGGGCCGCGGCGAGCGGTCTCAGTCGTCGTAGCTGAAGACGACCCCGACGGCGTCCTCGGGGCGTTCGTCGAGCAGCCGGTAGGCCTCGGGCGCCTCCCCGACGGGAAAGTGGTGCGTTATCAGGCGGTCGGTGTTGACGCGCTCGAGGCGGTCACGGGCGACGGCGAGACGGCGGTCGGCGTCCCAGCGGCCGCGGTGTCGGGGGTCCACCGTCGAGACCTGACTGCTCTGGATCCGCACCCGGGAGCGGTGAAAACGCCGCCCGAGGTCGAGACCGACGCGCTTGTCACCGTACCACGACCCGACGACGACCCGGCCGCCGTAGCCCGTCGCCGCGACGGCCTGGTCGAGGGCGTCGGGACTGCCGGAGAGTTCGAACGCACAGTCCACGCCCGCAGGGTCACCGGTCCCCTCGTAGAGGCGGCGAACCGCCGGGTCGCGCCGGCGGTCGTCCGGGGCCGGGTCCGCCGTCTCCGGTGGCGGTCCGGCCGTCCCGTTCGACGGCGTGTCGTCGCCGTCGGCCAGCGGCAGGGCCTCGCCCTCGACGCGGCCGTCGCGGGGGTCGAGCGTGCTGTCGGCACCGAACTCGCGGGCCAGCGCCCGCCGTCGCTCGTACAGGTCCACGCCGACGAGGCGGTCCAGCGGGTACGCCGCCAGCAGGGCGGTGGTCAGCAGGCCGACGACGCCCTGCCCGAAGACGGCGACCGTCTCGCCGACCAGTGGCTCGCCGTCCAGCGCGAAGTTGACCGCCGTCTCGGCGTTCGGCAGGAGGGCGGCCGTCTCCGGCGACAGTTCGACCGGAATCAGGTCCTCGGGCGCGGCACAGAAGTGACTCTCGTGGGGGTGGAAGGCGAAGACGCGGCGGTCCCGCCACGACTCGTCCACGCCGTCACCGAGAGCGGTCACGCGGCCGACGGCAGCGTAGCCGTACGAGAGCGGGAAGGAGAGGTCACCCGACAGCGCGTCGATGGACTCGTCGGCGGACATCGAGTCGGGCGCCTCGCCCCGGTACACCAGCAGTTCGGTTCCGGGCGAGACGGCCGACACCGTCGTCCTGACGCGCACCTCGCCGGGGCCGGGCGCGGGGACGGACACCGACTCGACGGCCACCTCGCGTTCGCCGGTGAAGCGAACCACCCGACCCGCAGGGGCGGCCGGCGGCGTGTGCGCGGGTCGGTCGGACCCCGCTTCCCCGCCGGAGTCCGTGTCGTGGTTGCGGTGGCCGTCGGCCATCGGTCAGTCGCCTGCTTCGGCCGCCTGCGCGGCGCCCTCGACCCTGGTGTCGTTGTGCCGACACTCCTCGAGAGCGTGTTTCGCCGCCATACCGGCGGCGTGTGGCGAACGACCGGAGCCGACGCCGACCTGCAGTTCTACGTCGGCGGTGTCGCGCATCGCGTCGATGGTGGTCTCGAAGGCGCGCTCGTCGAGACCGGGACAGACCGCGATGACGTTGTCGCCGCCGACGAAGAACGAGAGTGCGTCGTGTTCCTCGCGCATGTACTGCGTCAGCGCCATGTACGACTCCTGAATGCGGAGGTAACTGTCGAAGGCGTTCATCCGGTCGGTGTACTTCCCGGTGGCGTCGACGACGTCGAAGTGCGCTATCTGGACGTCTTCGTCGGAGCGCTGGTGCTCAGAGAGCACCTCGCCGCGGAGTATCTCCGTCCGGTCGCCGTCCTGTGCGCTGCCGGCGTCCTGTATCTGACTCGTCGCCTCGGCCAGCGCCGCCATCGGCCGCTCGTGGACGCCCACTCCCATCGAGAGGGTGATCGGGTAGGTGTTCGCGGCCGTGGACTGGAGTCGAGCGTGGTCCGCGAGGTCGGTTCCGTTGGTCACCGCGACCATGTTGTCGAAGCGAGTGTAGAAGACGTACCCGTCGCGGGTCCCCACGAACTGCGCGACGTCCGCGTAGAGGCGTGCCTGTAGTGTCTGGAGGTCAGCCTCGGGGCGCGGCTCCGGCGTCACTGTCCAGGGACCGTAATTGTCTATCTGGACGAGCGTAATCTGCGTCTGTGGCACAGGGTTGCCACGGTTCCAGCACTTATTACGCTTACCAAACGCGAGACAGGAACGCTACGTACGCCCCCGTACGGCTCCAGAGAGGTGGTCGTCGGGCGAGGAAGGGTCGGACCCGGCCGGTGCGGGGGCGGAATCGTTTAGACGCGACGGTGCAAACGGCCGGGTATGTACGTCCGGGAGGCAAAAAACAGGGAAGAGGTCTGGTTGCTGGACCACATCGAGGCGATGGGTCTCGACGACACCGCCTTCCGCTCCCGTGACTACGTCGTCGCCGTGGACGAGGAGACGGAGGCGAAGGCCGGGTTCGGCCGCCTGCGCGTCCATCGCACGGCGGGAGACGGTGACGACGGCGACGCGGCGGAAGAACACTGCGAGTTCACGAGTATCGGCGTCCTCGAGGGGTGGCGCCGACAGGGCGTCGGCGCACACGTCCTGGAGCGACTGGTGCGTCACGCCGTTGACCAGGGGTTCGACCGGGCCTACGCGCTCACCGAGGAACCGGCCTACCTCGCACAGTTCGGCTTCCGGCGCGTGGACGAGAGCGACCTGCCCGCGGCGCTCGCGGCCCGTCTCGAGACGAAGCGCGAGCGGATAGCCCCCGACGCGGTCCCCGTCGTCCTCGACCTCGCTCGCTTCCGGATGCCCGAGCGACTCCGGGAGCGGTTCAAGGAGGCCGCGGAGCAGGCGGAACCGGCGGACGACCCGGAGACTGCCGAGGACTTCGGTATCGACCCCGACTCGGCGACGTACAAGTACGACACCGGATGACATCCTCTCCGGCGTGAACGCCGGGGGTTCCCGACCGCAGTCGAGGGAGCCGCCGCGGCGGCGCGGAGATTAAGAGGGCGGCGCGGCAACTGCGGGTGATGTTCGACCCCGAGGACCTGGAGCGCATCCGCGAGGCGAAGGCCGAGTGGGAGGCAGAGACGCTCGGCCCGACCCTCGACCGCTTCGGGGAGCGCAAGGAGGAGTTCACCACCGACACGGAGGGCCAGCGGGTGAAGCCGCTGTACACGCCCGAAGACGTCGCCGACCTCGACTACCTCGAGGACGTCGGCTTCCCCGCCGAGGAGCCGTACACCCGCGGCGTTTACTCGACGATGCACCGCGGCCGGCTCTGGACGATGCGGCAGTACGCCGGCATGGGCACCGCCGCCGAGACGAAC
>CAZEIO010000143.1:0-5384 GCA_964512525.1 uncultured Halobacteriales archaeon | reverse complement strand
GAACTGAAGTCGAGGCCGTACGTCACGATAACCCGGGAGGTGCTGTCGGCGTTCGGCGTCGAGTCTCGGGAGACCGAGACGGGCTACGCCGTCCCGGGCGGGCAGACGTTCGCCCGCGACGAACCGTACACGGTGCCGGGTGACTTCTCCTCGGCCTCGTACCTCCTCGCGGCGGGCGCCGTCGCCGCCCCGGACGGACTCACGGTCTCGAACCTGGGACCGGGGCCACAGGGTGACGCCGCCATCGTGGACGTCCTCCGGTCGATGGGCGCTGCCGTGGACTGGGACCACGACGCCGGCACTGTCGCGGTCGGCCGGGCCGCGCTGTCGGGGACGACGGTGGACGTGGGCGACACGCCGGACCTGTTGCCGACGGTCGCCGCACTGGGTGCGGTCGCGGACGGCGTGACGCGGGTCGAGAACTGCGAACACGTCCGTCACAAGGAGACCGACCGGGTGGCGGCGATGGCCGCGGAACTCGACCGCCTCGGGGCCGTCGTCGAGGAACACCCGGACACGCTCGTGGTCCGCGGCGGGGAGAGCGACCTGCGGGGGACGCGGGTGGACGGGCGCGGCGACCACCGGCTGGCGATGGCGCTGTCGGTCGTCGGGCTCGTCGCCGAGGGCGAGACGACGGTCGCCGGGGCCGAACACGTCGCCGTCTCCTTCCCGGGCTTCTTCGAGACGCTCGCCGACCTCGGCGCGGCGGTGACGGTCGGCGACTGAGCGGGCGAGGCCACCGGACTGCGGGAACGGGCACTTTTTCACGAGGGGGGTCACAAGCGACGTATGGTACGAGAGTCGGTCCGGCAGGACCACCTCGACCGCGTCGAGGATGGCGTTCTCTGGCCGGACTACGAGGGCTACAGTTTCCACCGGACGGTGCCGACGGCGATGGCCGCCCTCGGCGCCGACGTGGGACCGACACTGCCCGACGACGCACAGCCGGTCGCCGACGAGACGATCGACCGCGTTCTCTTCCTCCTGGTGGACGGCTTCGCGCTAGAGCGCTGGCGGGCGACGACGGACCCGCTGACCGAGCGGTTCGAGCGCGACGGAACGGTCACGCCGCTGACGACCGTGTACCCCTCGGAGACGGCGTCGGCCATCCCGACGCTGCACACCGCGACGCCGCCGGCCACCCACGGCTCCATCGGCTGGGACCAGTACCTCTTCGAGGCGGGCACCGTCGTCCAGACGCTGCCGTTCACCGCGGGCGACGACGACCCCGCAGACTACGGCGTCACCGGCGACGACCTCTACGACGGCAACTCGGTGTACGGGGCGGCGGCCGACCAGGGCGTCGCCAGCCAGTTCGTCTCGCCAGAGGGCGTCGTCGAGTCGCCCTCCTCGCAGCGCTGTGCCGAGGGCGCCGACCAGTACGCCTACTACAACGTCGGTGACATGGCCCAGCGCGCTCGCCGGAGCCTCGAGTCGGGGCCGAACACCTTCACCTACTGCTACATGCCGGAGGTGGACCACGTCGCACACCGCCACGGTATCGACTCCGGCGAGGCCCGCACCCAGCGGCGCTACCTCGCCCACGCGGTCGGCGGGGAACTCCTCGACCGGCTCGACCCCACCGTGGCAGAGCGGACGCTCGTGGCACTGACCGCCGACCACGGCATCTACGACACCACCGGCAGCGCGGACCTGCGCGAGATCCCGGCCGTCTGGGACAACCGCCGCGAACACCGCGGGAAGCCGATTCCGCCGGTCGGCGGCGGTCGCAACGTCCACCTCCACCTCGAGCCGGGCACGGTGCCGGCCGCCCGCGACGCCATCGAGGACGCCGTCGCCTGCACGACCTTTACCCGCGAAGAGGC
The DNA here is from genome assembly GCA_964512525.1 of uncultured Halobacteriales archaeon. Taxonomy (GTDB): domain Archaea; phylum Halobacteriota; class Halobacteria; order Halobacteriales; family SW-7-71-33; genus SW-7-71-33. The sequence continues at coordinate 3,558 of CAZEIO010000143.1, read as the reverse complement.
TCTCGACCGCGGCCTGTTCGGGCCCGACCCGGGCGAGACCATCCGCGAGCGCTGTGGCGACCTCGTCGCCGTCCCCCACGAAGTGATCGCGTGGCACGACCGTGCGAAGATGGACTACGTCGGGATGCACGGCGCGCTCACGCCCGAGGAGATGCTGGTGCCGTTCGCCGTCGGGCGGGCCAGCGACCTCGCGCGGTAGGCGCGGGACCGGTCGGCGGCGGGCGACCGCGACGCGACGCGCCCCGCGCCGGCCGACACCGACCCGGGACCGCCCGGACCGGCAAGGGATAAAGTGGGTCCGGCCCACACCGGACAGTAATGAACGGTAACAGCTTCGGTCGCCTCTTCCAGGTGACCACCTTCGGCGAGAGCCACGGTCCGGCGATGGGCGTCACCGTCTCCGGGGTGCCCGCTGGCCTCCCCCTGGAGCGCGAGGACGTCCAAGCCGAACTCGACCGCCGCAAGCCCGGTCAGTCGATGATCACCACCAGCCGGGGCGAACCCGACCACGTCACCGTCGAGTCCGGCCTGCAGGACGGCTACACGACCGGCACGCCGATCGGGATGGTCATCGAGAACAAGGACGCCCGGTCCTCGAAGTACGAGCCGTTCGTCACCGCGCCGCGGCCGAGTCACGGCGACTTCACCTACTCGGCGAAGTTCGGCACGCGCAACTGGGGCGGCGGCGGGCGCTCGTCGGCCCGCGAGACGGTCAACTGGGTGGCCGCCGGGGCCATCGCGAAGAAGTTGCTCGCCCGCGAGGGCGTCGAGGTCGCCGCCCACGTCAAACAGATAGACGATATCCGGGCGCCCGACCTGGACTTCGAGACCATCCGCGACAACCGCGAGGACAACGAGGTCCGCTGTGCGCACCCCCCGACCGCGGAACGGATGCGCGAGCGCATCGACGAGTACCAGACCGAGGGCGACTCCATCGGGGGCACCGTCTACTTCGAGACGCGGGGCGTCCCGCGCGGTCTCGGTGCGCCCCGGTTCGACTCCGTGCCCGCCCGCCTCGGCCGGGCGATGTTCGCCATCCCCGCGACGACGGGCTTCGAGTTCGGCATGGGCAGCGACGCCCGGACCGCGACCGGGTCCGAGCGCAACGAGGACTGGACCTTCGACGACGACGGCGACCCCGTGCCGGTCGGCAACGACCACGGCGGTCTCCAGGGCGGCATCACCACCGGCCAACCCATCTACGGCGAGGCGACGTGGCACGCCCCCACCTCCATCCCGAAGGAGCAGACGACGGTGGACTGGGAGACCGGCGAACGGAAAGACGCCAAGGTTATCGGTCGCCACGACCCCGTCCTGCCGCCGCGTGCCGTGCCCGTCGTCGAGGCGATGGTCGCGCTGACGCTCGTGGACTTCATGCTCCTCGGGGGCCGGATCAACCCCGACCGCGCGGACGACCGACCGGGCGAGTACGACACCGACTATCACCCCTCCTCGCCGCTGAACGAGGACGCCGAGAGAGACGACGACGGTCGGGACCCCGACGAGGAGGCGGCACCGAAGCCCGGCGACGACGACTGAAACCCGACTAGAGCGCGACTCAGGCAGACATCTCGTCCGGTTCCGTCGCCCGCTCTTTCGCCCGGGCCATCATGCCGTCGTCGACGGCGTACCGGTAGTAGCCGCCGAGCCACAGTGCGGCCGCGACGTTCGAGACGGTGACGGCCCAGAACACGGCCGTCACGCCGACCGACAGCGAGAGGACGCCGACGGCGGCGATCGGGAGCCGCACTCCACCGTACTGCAACAGGGTGGACACGAAACTGACCCGGGAGCGACCGGCGGCGTTGAAGCCGGCCTCGAAGGTGTAGATGGCGCCGAGAGCCGGATAGCCGTAGGCGAGTATCGCGAGATACTCGACGGCGAAGGCGAAGCCCTCGGGCGACAGCGTCGGGGCAAACGCCGTCGCGAGGGCCTCGGGAACGAGCAACTGCGCCGCGCCGACGACCGTCAGGACGCTCGCGGCGACGCCCACTGCGAGGTACGTGGTTCGGACGGCCCGGTGCTGGTTTCCGGCCCCGAGGTTCTGGCCGATGACGCTCTGTGCGGCCTGCTGGAGTCCCTGTGGCGGGACGAACGCGATAGTCGCCACCCGAGCACCGACGATGTACGCCGCCAGCGCCGCACCGCCGCCGGCCACGAAGACGAGGAGAAACACCGGCAATCGGATGAGTTGCCGGACGCCGTTTTGGGCACTGATCGGCCACCCGAGGTCCACTATCTCCCGCACGTCCGCGGCCTCGATCGACGACGCCGCTCGCGAGAGCATCCCGCCGTTTCGGCCCCGGACGATCAGCGCGAGACCGAACAGGAGGCCGGCCAGCGACCCGAGGACCGTCGCTAGTGCCGCGCCGCGGACGCCCAGCCGCGGGGCCGGTCCGAGGCCGAAGATCAGTATCGCGTCGAGGACGACGTTGCCGACGAGGGCGACGAGGTTCATGAACAGCGCCGCCGGCGAGTCACCCCAGGCGACGAACCCGCCGTCCTCGACGGTGTTGGCGAGACCGATCGCCGGGAGACCCAGCGCCAGCATCGAGACGTACTGTGCACCGAGGTCGACGAATTCGCTCCGGGCAGTAGGACGGACGGCAGTCATGACCTCGAGGAGTGGCCGGACGGCGACGAAAAAGACACTACCCCCGACAACACAGGCCACCGCCGTCAGGAGGAGACCGTTGAACAGGCCCCGCCGCGCCCCGGTCTCGTCGTCGGCCCCGATCCGCCGGGAGACGGCGACCTGTGTGCCGACGTAGGGCGCGTACGTGACGACGTAGAGGAGTCCGACCACCGGCGTCGCGAGACCGACGGCCGCGACCGCGTCGGCGCTGAACCGCCCGAGAAAGACGATGTCGATCACCTGCTGTGCGATCAGGACGAAGTTCTGGGCGACGAGCGGCAGAGAGAGGACGACCAGCGACCGAAGGAGATTCCCTTCGGTGATCTCTTCGCTGGAGACCGACAGCATGTGAACGACCGTCAGCGAGTCCGAGTATCAAGGTTTTGTCCTCGGGAGACCGCGTCAGACGCCGGCAGTCGCTCGTTTCGCAACCCTTTTTTGCGGTGTTCGTGTACGACTTCTGCGTCGGCCGCCTTAGCTCAGACTGGGAGAGCACTCGACTGAAGATCGAGCTGTCCCCGGTTCAAATCCGGGAGGCGGCATATTCTGAGGCCGCGAGGGCAACGAGCAGCCGAGGAAACGACACCGACCGCGATTCGAAGCAGGGAACGGAGCGTCGCGGAGTGACCGGGGTTCACAATCCGGGAGGCGGCATTCCCTCGTCGGTTCGTTCCTCCCGACGAGAGCGTCGTCGCTCCGGCAGCGACGGTGGTGGGATCCGCCTCGTCTCTCCGGGGTCGAATCGAACGACTGTCGGCAGATGGGCACCGATATACTTTAGCGGCCAGATTCGTTCACCACTGGTATGGCAGAACAGGCCGAGTTCGGAGAGTTCGGTGGCAGACACGTCCCGGAGCCGCTCGAGGAACCGCTCGAGCAGCTGGCGACGGCGTTCGACGAGATCGTCCCGACCGACGAGTTCC
>CAZEIO010000142.1:0-5441 GCA_964512525.1 uncultured Halobacteriales archaeon | reverse complement strand
GCGTGCTCGTCCGAGCGGCGGGTCTTCGCGACGAAGTCGAACTCGTCCATGAAGAGGATACACGGCGACAGGCGCTTTGCCACCTCGAAGGTCTTCTCGACGTTTTTGGCCGTCTCGCCGAGGTACTGCGAGGTGATCATCGACAGTTTCACCTCGACGAACGGGAGGTCCATGTCGTGGGCCAGCGCCCGCGCCGTCGAGGTCTTACCGGTACCGGGCGGCCCGACGAACAGCAACTTGCCGATCTCCCGGAGACCGATCTCGGCGAGGTAATCGCGGTGCTCGATTGCCTTCCCGATCTTCATGATCTCGGTCTCCTGGTCCGCCGTGAGGACGAGGTCGTCGAGGGTGATCTCTATTTCCTCGGGCGCGAGGACGTCCACGAGGTCGAGCATCTCCTCCTCTTCTTCCTCGTCGAAGTACTCGGCGAGCAGTGAGTCGATGTAGGCGCGGTCGGCCTGCACCGAGCGGTTGTCCTCGCGGGCCGCCTCGTAGTCCACGTCGACCTCCTCGCCGTACGCCTTCGCGAGGACGGGGTTGTCGTGGATGCGGTCGGCGTCGGCTCGCTCGAGGAACCACTCTTCGGCCATATCCGGTTGCGCGAGCGAGAGACCGCCGGAGAAGTCGTCTCGGTCGGTGAACATCAGGTCCGAGACCGCCTCCCACGGCCGTTCGACGCCCGTCGCCTCGCGAGCGTTGGCACTCGTCGCGGACAGCGGTCGTTCCACGCCGCCGTCCACCCAGAACGGCGCCCGGTACTCGGGAGAGAGGTCGTCGGCGTCGAGTGATCGGTCGTTCGTGTAGTGGTGAACCGTCAGCAAGAACTCCACGACGTCGAGGGCGGCATCGGTCATCCTACCGAAGTATCCGGGGGAGCGTCTTAACTCCTCGGACCTCCGGCGGCCGCTACGGCCGCTCACGCGGTCCGGGAGCGACGACGCGAGGACTCGTCGCGAGGGAGTCACCGTACACCGGTGCTGGCCGTTCCAGCCCGTCGGTGTCAACGAAGTACACGATCGAACTCCGGACGCCAGAGTCGTAGAGGAAGCGGTGGCCGCGGTAGCGACTGTAGTTGCCGAGGTAACTGTCCAGGCTCGTCGCCGCGTAGGAGATGGTCCCGGCCTCGTTGTCGGCCATCGCGACCACGACCGGCGCGTCCATGACGGAGACGTCACGGCGGTTGTTCGTGCTCTCGACCACGACTTCCCCCTCCATCTGGGCGCTGTACATCTCGGTGTAGTAGCCGAGCGGGAAGCGGTCGAACCAGCCCTCTCCGGCCGGCGGCTGGTCGTGGGCGGACTCGTTGTTCGAGAGGAACTTGTCGCCGTAGTAGAGCACGTCCACGCCCTCGTTCTGGGCGACGACGGTCCGGATGTCCGCGAGGACGGCCTTCATCTCCGGCGACGCCGGCTGTGCGTACTGGACGAGTTCGTTGTTCCGGTCGGTGGGGTTCTCGTACACCGTGTCAACACCGGCGAGACCCACCTGTGTCCCGGCGGCGAGGAGGACGACCGCCGCCGCGACCACCGTCGTCCAGTCCGGTCCCGACGGCCGGCCGCCGTCGGTGGCGACCGTCGCCGGAGCGTCCGCCCCGGCAAGCAGTTCCGAGCGACCCGCGCGGTACACCGCCGCGAGGGCGACGGCCGCGGGCACCGCGAGTCCCACGATGGCGTGGACCGTGGCCCACGGCGCCGCGATGTCGGTCACCAGCGGGTAGCCGAGGACGTTGGCGAAGCCCCAGTACGCCGAGAAGGCGACGAACTCTCGCGGCCGGTCGCCGTAGCGGTCGTACAGCGTTCCCGCGACCGCCGCGATGGTCAGCGTCAGTGCCCCGGCCCCGAGCGTCTTCACGAAGTCGAGGAAGAAGGGGATGTAGGCGTGGTCCTGCGCGCCGCCGGCCCACTGACGGAGGAAGTCCTGCCACGTGCCGTACAGCGCCTCTCGCAGAACGATCCCCAGGCCGTCGAGGCTCCCGGCCGCGAGCGCCGACCACAGCCCCCATCCGGCCAGGTCCGGCCCGATTTCGGTGTAGCCGCCACCCCGCGGCGCGTAAAAGACCACGACGACCAAGAGTGCCAGGACGTACGCGACCGCCACTGGCGGGAGCGGCCGGAAGCGGAGTCTGCCGCCGCCGGTACCGGCCGCCGTGGGAGTCGGTCGGTCGTCTGCGTCCGGTCGCGACCGCCCGTCCCGGTCGGCAGGGGTGGTCCCCTCGGCGGGCATCGTCGCCTCCGTCTCGTCGTCTGGCCCTGCGTCGCCGTCGGGCGTCGGTTCACCGCCGTCGGTCGCGACCGGGCGGCCGTACTCGAGGAGTCGCTCGTCGGACAGTAGCGCCAGTCCCAACAGCCAGGCGATACCGGCGGTGAAGGTAGTTACGCCCGCGTCGAAGGCGGGATTTACCAGCCCAAGGACGGTGAGAGCGGCGAGGGGGAGGCCGCCGAGGAAGTGCCAGACGGTCGCGCCGCGGACGGTCCCGTAGTAGGCGACCGTCGAGACGGCGAGGAAGGCGACGAGCGTCGTGCCATCCAGTTTCGCGACTGCCGCGACCGCGGGGACGGTTCCGAGGAACGCCAGCCCGGACACCAGCCGAACGTCGTCGGGGATGGCCACCGCGGCCGCCGGGGGGTCGGGCAGGAGCCCGAGTAGCGAGTCAACCGGGTCGCCGCCGCCGAACAGCCGCTGGTCGAGGACCAGAAAGAGTGCGCCACCCCACGCGACCGGGTAGAGGAGGACGTTCTCCTTCGTCGTCGCCGCGAGACCGAAGACGAGACCGGCCGCGTAGATGGCCCGGCGACGCGAGCGACCGGTGGTGTCCACGGCCCGGACCGCGAGGCCGAGGGTGAGGAGAGCGAGGGCCGCGAGGGGGAGGTCCTGCCGCATGAACCGCGAGTAGTACAGCAAGACGGGATTGAAGGCGAGCAACAGCGCCATCGCGACCGTCTCGCTGTCCCGGAGTCGTGAGCGAAAGAGCAGGGCGGTGGCGGGCATCGCGGCACCGAGGACCGCCATCGGCAGGCGGGCGACGAAGTCGCTGGGACCGAACAGCGCGAACAGGTGCCGGTTCACGACCGGGATGAAGGGTCCGTGGACGATGGGGCGGTACTCCCACCGGCCGCTGGCGAGGTACCGGAGTGTCCAGTAGCCGACGCGGGCCTCGTCCTGGTGGGCGACGCGGGCACCGAGTTCGAACAGGCGGGCGACGAGTGCGAGTGCTGTCAGCACGAGGACGACCTGTACCACGCGGTCTCGGAGTGCCGAGCCGTCCGACGGCCGTCCACTCATTTGCCGACCGAACGCTCAGCCCCTACTTTCAGGTTACGATCCGTCGGAAGACGCGAGCGGCGCGTCCGACACGCCACCGCTTAAGCCCGCCCCGGCCCAACTCCTTCCATGGCGACTCACGAGAGCGGCCAGAGTCCGGCGACGACGCCCGTCGTGGTGCGCGCCAAGCGAACGCCACAGGGCAAGGAAGACGGCGTCTTCGCGGACGTGCGCAGCGAGGACCTCTCCGTGACGCTCGTGGACGAGATACTCGCGGACACGGGCCTGGAGAGCGACCACATCGACGACCTCGTCTGGGGCTGCGCCCAGCAGCGCGGCGAACAGGACAACAACCTCGCCCGTATCATCGCGCTCCTGTCGGAACTCGGCGAGGGCGTCCCCGGGACCACGATCAACCGCTGGTGTGCCTCCTCGATGCAGGCGCTCATCAGCGCGAGCGACGCCATCCGGGCGGGCCAGCGCGACGCCCTCCTCGTCGGCGGCGTCGAGTCGATGACGCGCGTCCCGATGGGCGGCGGCTACCAGGGGCGAGAGATCCACCCCCGACTGTCGGAACTGTACAACGTCGGCGAACTCCAGATGGGCATGACCGCAGAGAAGGTCGCACAGAAGTACGAGGTCCCCCGCGAGAAGCAGGACCGCTACGCTCTCCGCAGCCACGAACGGGCCGCGAAGGCCACCGAGAGTGGTCGCTTCGACGACGAGATAGTGCCCGTCGAGACCGAGGCCGGCACCGTCGAGGAGGACGAGGGCATCCGCCCGGACACCAGTCTGGAGGCCCTGCAGGGCCTGCCGCCCGTGTTCGCCGGCGACGGCTCCGTCACCGCCGGCAACTCCTCGCAGATATCCGACGGCGCAGCCGCCCTCCTCGTCACGAGTCGGGCGTTCGCCGACGACCACGGCCTCGAGCCGCTGGCGACCGTCGGGTCGAACTGGGTCGCCGGCGTTGACCCCACGGTGATGGGCATCGGTCCGGTACCGGCGACGCGGGGACTCCTCGAGCGCACGGGACGGTCGGTGGACGACTACGACCTCGTCGAACTGAACGAGGCGTTCGCCTCGCAGTGCGTGTACGCCCGCGACGAACTCGGTATCGACCCGGAGAGATTCAACGTCAACGGCGGCGCCATCGCCATCGGCCACCCCCTCGGCGCCTCGGGCGCGCGCTTGCCGGTCACGCTCGTCCACGAGCTCGCCAAGCGCGGCGGCGGCCGCGGTCTCGCCACGCTCTGTGTCGGCTTCGGGCAGGGCGCAGCCATCGACCTCGAGGTCCACTGACCGCGCCCGACGACCGCGGCGTGGCCGGCACTAGCTTTATTTGGAATCGTGTCAACTGTTACCACGCCGAGGTGACTCCATGACCGACGCCTTCGTCAACGTGGTCGTACAGCCCGGCGCGGTCACGTCCGCCGCGCGGACCATCGAGGCGGTCGAGTCCGTCTCCGAGGTACACGTCGTGACCGGCGACTACGACGCCGTCGTCCAGCTCGAACTCGACGACACCGACGACCTCCCCGACGTCGTCGCCGACGAGATACATCCGATCTCGGGCGTCGTCGAGACGGTGACACACGTCGCCTTCGAGCCGTAGCGGCCGGCGAGCGGGTCGGGGACCGAGGAGTCCCGGACCCGTAGATTCTTGCTCGCGGACCACGGAAACCGGACGATGACCGAGGGTGCGGGCACGGGGAGGACCGACGACGACCGTGGGGACGAGGTGGCCATCGTCACCGAGGACCTCACCAAGCGGTACGGTGACGTGGCCGCGGTCGAGGCGCTGTCGATGACGATAGAGCGCGGGTCGGTGTACGGCTTCCTCGGTCCCAACGGTGCCGGCAAGACGACGACGATGCGGATGCTGACGACGCTCACCCGACCGACCAGCGGGACCGCACGGGTCGCCGGGGCGTCCATCGCGGACCGCGACGCCGTCACGCCCCACATCGGGTACCTGCCGGAGGAACCGCCGGTGTACGACGAACTCACCGGGCGCGAGCAACTCGAGTACATGGCCGGACTGCGTGACATGCCACCGGACGTCGCCGGCGAGCGTATCGACGACCTCCTCGACCGGTTCGACCTCGCGGCCGACGCCGACAAGCGCATCGACGCCTACTCGAAGGGGATGCGCCAGAAGACCGGCGTCATCCAGGCGGTCC
>CAZEIO010000141.1:0-5469 GCA_964512525.1 uncultured Halobacteriales archaeon | reverse complement strand
CCCGCGAGGTCGAGCGGGAACTCGACGCCGGCGAGATAGCGGTCGCCGCGGGCACCGCCGACGCCGACTGAGGCCGGCGACCTGGCCCCGGACGATGCGTCCGTCCCCCGCCTGTTCACCACGCGCGACGACTACAGCGGCTCCAGTCCGGCGTCCGCCCGGAGCGTGTTCGCGTAGTCCCGAAAGCCGTCCGCAAGTCCGTACGCGGGTTCGTAGCCGAAGTCCCGGCGGGCGGCGTCGTCGTCGAGACGCTGGGTCCACGGCAGTTCGCCCTCGTCGCTCACGTCCAGTTCGGCGTCGGGGACGAGTTCGCGCATCGTCTCGACGGCCTCTCGCACCGTTGCGGAGACGCCGGCGACGTTGTACACCTCCCGGGAGAGTTCGGCGGCGTCCACCTCGACGGCCCGGCGGAAGGCCCGGGCGATATCCTCGACGTGTTGCCAGTCCACCACTTGATCGCCGTACTCCACCGAGAACGGTTCCCCGAGGGCGGGCTTCTCGACGATGTGCGCGAGGAACGCCGATCCGCCGGTCTCGCGGTAGGGGCCGTAGGCGACGGTGGGGCGAAGACCGACGAGCGACACCGGGTAGTCCTCGTTGTACACGCGGGCCTGGTGTTCGTTGTACTCCTTCGTGGCGCCGTACAGCGTGTCGGGGTACACGAGGTCGTCCTCGGTGACGGGTCCGTGGTGGCCGGTGCCGTCGCGGGAGGGGTAGTTCGCGGGCGGCGCGTACACCGCCGCCGAGGAGGCCCACGCCACTCGCTCGACGTCCCCGGCGCAGGCGGCCTCGAAGACGGCGTTCGTCCCGCCGATGTTCACGTCGATGGCCGCCCGCGGGTTCTCCCGAGCGGTCGTCGTCAACAGGGCCGCGAGGTGGACCACGCGGTCAACGCCCGTCTCGCGAACCGCCGCCGTCACGTCCTCGGGGTCGGTCACGTCGCCCCGGCGGACGGTCACGTCGTCGGCGACGCCGAGACTCTCGAGCGTCCCGGTGTCCGTCGAGCGGTCGTAACAGACCACCTCGTGGTCGTGCGCGAGGAGTTCACGGGCGGCGTAGGAGCCGATGAAGCCGGTACCGCCGGTGACGAGGGTCTTCGGCATGCCCCGCCAGACGGCGAGACGGCGTATAAATCCCGCCGTCGGGCGGCTACGGCGAGCGAAGGATGGCGTGCCGGACCGAACGAGAGAGGGCAGGAAGCCGGCTACCGCCTGTCGAGCGGCGTCTGGCCGAGGTAGCGGTCGCGGAGTCGGTAACTCACGAACCCGAAGGGTGCGAGGAGGACGAACCCGGCGGCGGCGTACGGGAGGAAGTTCGAGGGACCGATGTCGGGAACGAACAGGGAGGCGACGGGGACGGCGAGCGTGACGCCTAGAACACCCGCGATGATGGTGAACGCCAGACTCCCCATCGCCTCGACGACGAGGTCGCTCACGACCACCACCCCGGGAGACCGGTGGGTGGCCGAGGGGACGAGGGCCGGTGTGAGCGTCTGTGCTGCACGGTCTGTCGGTCGTACGACCCGGTCCGGTATGTCCGTTTCGCTCGCCGGTCGAGCGGCGAGTTCGGCCGGCGACGCTCTCGACGGCGTGGCCCCGACCGGTCCGTTCGCGGCGACCGGCCGGACGGGCGCGGAGCGACGCCGATTTGTCGGTGCCGACGACAGAACGGATATGTCCGGTGACGGTGACACGGACCACGGCCGCGGAATGCGGGCACGGGCGGGAGTCAGCACGATGGCGTTCTGGCTCTACGTGGACGCGCCACGGTGGGCGGTGGCCGGGTGCGTGCTCGTCCCCGTCGTCGGCGTCACGGTCGTAGCGGGACTCGTGGCCGTGCCGTTCGAGGGGGACCCCGTCGAGACGCTGTTCCAGGCCCTCGTCGGCGCGACGGTCACCGGCGTCACGCTCGTGGTGACGCTCAACCAGCTCGTCCTCTCGCAGGAACTCGGGGCCGTCGGCGACCAGCGCGAGCGCCTGTCGGCGGCGACCGACTTCCGTCGCGACGCCGAGGCACTCCTCGACGGCGTGGCCCCGACCGACCCTGCCGCGTTCCTCGACGACCTCCTGGCCGCGGCCGCAGAGCGGGCAACCCGCGCCGAGGCGGCCGGCGGCGGCGAGGCAGGCGCGGCAGTCGCGGACCTCGCCGACCGGGTGACCGAGAGTACACGGGGCGTCCGTGCGGACCTCGCCGGCGCCGAGTCGGGCACCTTCGCGACCACGCGAGCGGCACTCGACTTCGACTACTCGCGACGCATCGACGAGACACGACGCGTGCAGGCGGCCCACGACCACCCGGCGGCCGTCGCCGAGGCGCTCGACGAACTGCTCGACGCGCTCGAGTTCTTCGGCGTCGCCCGCGAACACGTGAAGACGCTGTACTTCCAGCGAGCACTCATCGACCTCTCGCGGACGATCCTCGTGGCCGCCGTGCCGGCGCTCGCGGTCGGCGTCGGGATGGGGCTCGCCTACCGGTCACTCGGGACGGTGTCGGACGCCGTCCTCGTCGGCCTCGCGGTCGGCGTGACGCTGTCGCCGTTCGCCGTCCTCGTCGCCTCCGTCCTCCGCATCGCCACGGTCACCGGGCGGACGCTCGCGGCGGGGCCGTTCACGCTGCGCTCGACCGACCGCGACCGGGTCGAGTGAGGACGGCGAGCGGGCGACGACCGCGACCCGCTACTCGTGGAGACCGCCGACGGACTCGTAGAACGACGACGAGAGTTCGTCGCTCATCGAGACGTCGCGGTCCACGCGGACGTCCACGACCGCCGGCTCGTCGGCGTCGTGGGCCCACTCGACGGCCTCCTGGAGGGCGGTCGGTGCCGTCACCCGGCGACCGCGGGCGCCCATCGCCTCGGCGGCGGCCACGAAGTCGGTGTCGTGGAACTCGACGCCGGGGACGCCGCCCATCTGGCGGACCATCCCGAGCGAGGTGTCGTTCATCACGACGAAGGCGGGCGCGACCCCCTGCTGGACCGCGGTCTCGACGGCCGTCATCGTCATCGCGAAGCCGCCGTCGCCGGCGACGGCCACCGCGTCGTGTCCGAGGAGCGCGGCGGCGACGGCCGCCGGCGGCGCCCACCCCATCCCACCGACGCCGCCGGAGCCGAAGTACGTCCGCCTCGCCGGCGTCTGGAGGTAGTGCAACAGCCAGAAGCGGTTGTTGCCCGAGTCGGCGGTGACGACGGTGTCGGCGTCCACGACCCCCTCGACGGCCTCGGGCACTCGCTGGGGCGCGATCGGTGGGTCGGCCTCCTCGGCGGGCGGGAGCGCCGGGGTGAAGTCCCCGCGGGCGGCGGCGGCGCGGTCGCGGGCGGTCGCGTATCCGCCATCGACGCCAGTCCAGTCCGACGTGCCGTCGGCGTGGTCGGCGACGGCCGCGAGCGACTCGCTCGCGTCGCCTATCAGGCCGACGTCGGCGGGGTACACCCAGCCGGCGTTGCGCGTGTCAACGTCGGCGTGGACGATGGCCTGTTCGTCCGGCCGGACGAACTCGGGCGCACCCCAGTTGGTGTCCATCGGGTTCAGCCGACAGCCGACGACGAGGAGGGCGTCGGCCTCGCTGACGACGCGGTTCCCCCCCTCGTGGCCGAAGGCACCGACGACGCCGGCGGCGCGGTCGTGCGTCTCCGCTATCGCGGACTTCCCGAGGTAGGAGGTGACGACGGGGGCGTCCACGGCGTCGGCGGCCGCGAGGAGGTCGTCGTGGGCGCGGGCGGCGTGGACGCCGTTGCCCGCCACGACGACGGGCCGGTCGGCGTCGGTCAGTAGTTCGACCGCCCGGGCGGTGTCGGTTGCCGTCGGGCGGGCGTCCCACGTCCGGGTCTGCTCGCGGTCGCCCCAGAGCGGCGGCAGGGGGTCCTCGGGCACCGGTTCCGTGACGGCGTTGCCGTCGAGGACGACCGCGCACGGGCCGGCCCGGCCCGCGACGGCGTGCTTGTACGCGAGCTGGAACGACCGGACCGTCTCGGGCGCGGTCCGCGGGAACCAGTGTTCCTTCGTCACGCCGTCCAGTACCGAAGGGAGGTCGAGACCACCGTAGTCGCCGCGGGCCTGCTGGTAGGGGGCGACGGTGGAGTAGTCGCCGCGCTCGCTCGCCTCGGTGAGGACGACCATCGGCGTCGAGCCGAGACGGGCCTCCATCTGTCCGACGGCACCGAGCGACCCGATCCACGGTCCCTGTCCGGCGAGGACGGCCGGCGTCCCGGAGATGCGACCGGCAGCCTCGGCCATGACGCCCGCCTCGCGTTCGTCCCGCGGGCGGACCAGGCGAGGGACGTCGGGGTCTTCGGACTCGGCGATAGCCTCGAACACCTCGATGACGCGACCGCCGGGGTAGCCGAAGACGAACTCGGTGTCGAGAGCGGCCATCGTCTCGACGAGGCGTTCGGCGGTGGTGGACACGGTCAGGCGCCCTCCGTCGCGTCGGCGTCACCCCTGTCGTCTCCCGCGTACGTCACCGTCTCCTCGGTGATCAGCGTGACGTCTCCCCCGACGAAGGCGTCGGCGTCCGCCTTGACGGCTTCGCCCGCCGGCGAGTCGAACGCCGCGGCCATCGCGTCGCGGTCCTCGAAGTGCAGGTCGGCGACGCCGTCGTACGACGACCGCTCGGGGTCGGTCGGGAGCCGGACGGCGTACCGCTCGAGTCCGGGGAGAGCCTCGACCAGCGGGGCGTGTTCCTCCTGCCAGTACGTGGCGAACTCCTCGTGTGTCATGCCCTCGCGACGGTCGAGGAGTATCGACATGACGACCATGGGGGCCGCTCGCGGGGACGCGACTCGTATCTGTCGGTCGGCCGGGTCGGGCGGCGAGACGGGCCAAGGATTCAGGACGCCCGCGCCCGAAGACGGCGTCGTGACGAACGGAAGCACCACGGTCGAGATACGCCGGCCCGAGGCGCGGGCCTGCGAGCGGTGTGGCCGCCGGGAGGAGTGGGCGGGCGGCACGTGGCGCGTGCGGGAGACGGGCGACTGCTTCTGCGTCCACGAGTGGGACATCAACGGCTCGTTCGTCCCGTTCCGGTTCTCGGACGGCGAGAGCGACGACGCGGACGACTGACCGGCGTGGCTGGCCGGTGGCTCGTGCGCGCAGCTCCGTCAGCGGGTGGCGTGCCGACGAGTCCACACGGGCAGAAGACGGGCGAGACGAAGCGCTGGTCACGGCGGCACCCGGCCTCGCGCGGGGCGTCAACGCCGTCGGCGCACTCGTCGGTCTCGCTTGGACGGCCGTGGCCGCCCTCGCCGGGGCCAGACCGCAGCCCCTCGTCGGCGCCGTCTGGGCGGTTCTCGCTGGTCGAACTGCTCCGGTGGTCTTCGTACCGGCCCCGACCGAGGAAGACAATTCTTAACTCCCGGCCGCGGTTTCGTTCGGACATGGCTGGAACTATCGAGGTGCTCATCCCGGGGGGAGAGGCGAACCCCGGACCGCCGCTCGGGCCGGAACTCGGGCCGACGCCGGTGGACGTGCAGGC
>CAZEIO010000140.1:0-5477 GCA_964512525.1 uncultured Halobacteriales archaeon | reverse complement strand
TCACCGACAGCATCCTCTTCGACGAGAAGATGGGCGACACCGTCCACCTCGCGGTGGGCCGCGCCTACGACGCCAACCTGCCCGACGGCGAGTCCGGCAACGACAGCGCCGTCCACCAGGACATGATCGTGGACGTGAGCGAGGACTCCCGACTCGAAATCGACGGCGAGGTCGTCCAGCAAAACGGCACGTTCCGGTGGGAAGAAGAGTTCGAGAGATAGCGGCCGTCGTAGCGGTGGCGGTCTTTTCGTCCACGGTTTGTCCGAGCGAACGCAGAGAGCGGCGAAACGGTAGGGTAGGTTTTTAGTACCGACGCCGCCGATTCGATACCGATGATCGGGGTGGACGAGAGACGAGACCGAGCCGTATCGCCGGTGTACGCGCTGGCGGGACTGGCGATACTCGCTATCCTGGTGACCGTCGTCATCGGGCTGTTCGTCTTCGGTATCGTCTGACCGACGGGGCCGTGTCCGGCCGACAGCACCGGTGTCACCGGTCGCTCGTCGTCTCTCCTCGACGCGAACGAGCGGTCACCGGCACCGGCGACCGCTCAGGCGTGGCGTTCGACGGTGTCGTCTATCTCCTCGCTGATCTCTCCCAACTCGTCCTCGAGGTCGGTGATCTCGGCCTCTAGCTGCTGGAAAGCCTCGCTCTCTTCGAGTTCGTTGTCGCTCTTCTCGACCTCGAGGACGTTTCGCCGGACCTTCTTCGAGGAGAGTTCCCGGCGTTTCTCGTCGTACTCGGCGACGCGAACGAGACGGTCAACGGTCGCGACGAGGTCGTCCCGGTCGACGGACTTCACCAGGTAGTCCTGACAGGGCATGTTGACGATGTCGAAGTCGGGTTCGACGGCGGTGACCATCGCGACGCGGACGTCGAGTCCCCGCTGGCGGAGTCGCTTGAGCACCTCGTCGCCGGAGAGACCCGGCATCCGCCGGTCGAGTAGCATCACGTCCACGCTCTCGTCCACCGCCTCGAGTCCCTCCTTGCCACCGTACGCGGTCCGGACGTCGTGGGTCTCGGAGAGCCAGTGGGCGTACAGGTCGGCGAGACTGGGTTCGTCGTCCACGACGAGGACCGTCGCCCCCTCGACGGTGTCTGATGACATTTCCTGCCTCCATCGAAGAGGCCCACCCACCTGTAGTTTCGGGCTAACTTCGGACGCTGAAGAGACCTCTCGGTCAGTCGTCGTCCGCCGGCCCGTCGGCCGGACGCTCCTCGCCGGCCGTCCCGGCGGCCGTCGGTCGCTCGTAGGCGCCGGCCTTCGCGAGGCGACCGTGTTCGGCGAGTACCGACGGCGTGCGACAGACACCGGCCGCGCCGGCGGCCTGTGGCACCGTGCAGTTGTTACAGGACTCGCAGATGGCGGCGGCGCGGTCGTCCGCGAGCAGTCGTGCCGGCAGTTTCGGCTCCGCGTAGAACGGGCGTGCCATCCCGACCAGGTCACAGGCGGCCGACCGGTCGCTCTCTGCGCTCGCGTCGCCGAGTAGGCGGTCGATCTGCGGGCGCTCGCGCACCCCGCCCTCGCAGAGGACGGTCGCGTCCACCCGCTCGCGTACCCGGCGACAGAACGTCTCGTTCCAGGCCGGTTCGAACGAGAAGTCCCGGGCGTGGAGTCGGTTGGCGAGGCGGACCAGCCGCGCCCGCCACCGGGAGCCGAAGGCCGCCTCGTAGCCGGCCTGTAGTGACTCGTCGCGCCACGCTCGCTCGGGATACTCGCCGCGGACGATGCTCTGGTCCCAGAACGTCGAGGTCTCGACGGGCACGAGCGCCTCGAACCCGACGTCGTCTAGCAACTCGGCGATCCGAACGCCGTCGGACAGCGAGAGGTGTCGCCGGACGAAGGCGGGGGCGGCCGTCTCTGCCGGCACCTTCGTCATCACGGGAATCGACGTGCGCTCGCGGATGGCGTCGTACACAGCCTCCAGAAAGCGCACCCGGTTGCGGAGTGACCCGCCGAACTCGTCCGACCGGCGGTTGTAGTACGGCGAGAGGAACTGCTGGATCAGTCCCATGTTCGCGCCGGCGAGGTGGATGCCGTCGTAGCCGGCGTCGGCCGCCCAGCCCGCCACCTCGCCGAAGCGGTCCGCGAGGTCGTACACCGCGGCGGTCGAGAGGACGTCGGCGTCGTACGACAGGAGTCCGGCGCGGTCGGCCAGCCGCAGTGCGAGCGGCGGCCGCGAGACGGCCGTCTGTCGCAGCCCGGGGTTCTCCCGGCGGTACTCGGCGTGCCACGTCTCCATGCTTCGCAGTCCCCCCTCCTCCAGCTGGAGGAAGACGCGGCTCCCGCGGTCGTGGAGCCGGTCGGTCACCCGCTCCAGTCGCGCGACGAAGTCGGGGTCGGAGACGCGGGTCATGTTCGGCGCCGCACAGCCGCCCGCCTCGCTCACGATCGTCGCGCCCTGGCAGACCAGACCGGCCCCCGCCTCGGCCGCCGGCTCGAGGTCCGCGATCAGATCGTCCACGGCGTCCGGCCCGTTGCCGGCACACTCGAGAAGCGGCGCACGGTAGAGCCGGTTCGGCACTCGCAGGTCGCCGATAGTCACTGGGTCCGTCAGCCGTGCCATCCCACGGGTTCCCGACGGGCGGCACGAACTAAAACACCCCGTCCGCGTCGGCTCCAGTCACCGCTCGACGACCAGTAACGCGACGCGCTCCCCGACGAGGTCGGCCAGTGAGGCATCGGTCGCCGCCAGTTCTGCCGCGCCGACCTCGAAGAACTCCCGCAGGCGCTCTGGGTCGCCGAACGTCACCGGGCCGGCCGCGAACCACGGCCGGTCACAGACGGCGGCGACGGCCGCCCGCTCCCGGGTGGCGGCCGACCCGTTCCCGTCCTCACCAGCCCCGGTCTCCGGCCGCGCCTCGTGGACGGGGACCTCCGCGGCGGCGTCGAGCGGCGTCTCCGCCGGCCGTCCGTCGTCGGCGGCGGTCGTCTCCGGCGTCGCGCTGACCACGACGACGGCGGGCGTCTCGCCCTCGTCGAGTCCCATCGCGAGGGCGCGGTCTATCTGTCGCCGACCGGCGGCGTACAGCAGTATCTCGACGGCGCGGTCGCGGGCGATGCCCTCGCCGCGGTCGCGGGCGCGGTCGGCGAGCGTCACCGCTCGCCGCAGGTGGGCCGGGCCGGCGACGGCGCGGGCGTCGAACGCCTGCAGGGTACAGCCGTGACGGTCGCCGACGGCGTCGAGGTCGGCGACGGCGTCGTCGAGGTCGGTCACCGTCGCGGTGCCGGTGAGCAGGCGCATCAGAAGTCACCGAGGCTGGTCTGGTCCCGGTCCGACCCGTCGAGTTCGTTCGCCCCGACGAAGCCGGTCTCCGGTTCGTCGCGGTCGTCCGTGTCTGCCCCGGCGCCGTCGCTCGCGCCCGCCGGCCGCTGCGGCCGGAGGTCGTCGGGTATCTCGGGGTCGGGGTGGCCGGCGTTCTCGAGCACCGTCTGGGTCGTCCGCCGGCGGCCGTCGAGTGCCCACAGCACCGCGGCCTTGTCGCTCTCGCGGAGGTCGGCCCGCGAGCGGATGCCGGCGTCGTACAGCGCCCGGGCCCGGACGCGGCCGACCTCGCGGACGCCGACGAGGTCCAGCAGTTCCTCGCGGACGCCGTGTTCGACGCGCCGGGCGGCGGCCCGCACGTCGGTCACGCAGTCGAGGTCGAGTTCGGCGGCGAGGGTCTCCGCGGCCCCCAGGAGCCACTCCGCGGTCTCGACCTTCCCGCGGATGTCGCCGGGACCGACGCCGTAGCGCTCGGTGATGCGGTCCTCGTCGAGTTCGTCGGCCCAGTCCTCCAGCAGTTTCGCGGTCTTCAGCGCCGCGAGCCAGTCCTCGAAGCGGCTCTCGTCGAACTCGCTGGGCGTCTGGCCGGGCAACTCGGCCTCGCGCTCGTAGGCGATTTCGGTGTACGTCTCGCGGTCGCCGGAGCGCAGGTAGAGTTCGTACATGTCCGGCGTGCGGGAGACGAGGTGGTACAGCATCAGCGGCGAGAGGCCGTCGCATGCGACCGCGGCGCTCATCGGGTCGAGGTAGAGGCGGGAGACGGTGTGGCCGATGCCGGTGGCCCGCAGGCGGTCGTCGTCGGCGTCCTCGAGGAAGTCGTTGCGCCGGAGGTAGGCGACGACGTCGTCCACCACCCGCTCCAGACGGCCGGGGTCGTCGGTCTGGGTCGCGTACAGCGTCTCGTCGAGGAAGGCCAGCAGTTCGTCGCGGGAGCCGGCGAAGCCGGTGGCCACGGTCGCGAGGACGTGTGTGCGGAGTGCTGGTTCGGCGGCGAGTTTCGACTGCACCGGCTCGGGGTCGGCGTTGACGTAGCGGTCGAACAGTTCGTCGCGCTCGTCGTGGCTGTTCGCGAGGAGAACGGCCTCGCCGTAGGGGTCGCGCCCGGGGCGACCGGCGCGACCGAACATCTGGTGGACCTCGAGGACGTCGAGCGGGACCATCCCGCCGGCGGTGCCGTCGTAGCGCCGCCAGTCGCGAACGACGACCCGGCGACTCGGCGTGTTGACGCCGGCGGCGAGCGTGGGGGTCGCGGCGACCACCTTTATCTGCCGGTCGCGGAAGGCGCCCTCGACGAGACTGCGGTGTTCCCGGTCGAGACCGGCGTGGTGGAAGGCTCCGCCCCGCTCGACCGCCCGCGCGAGGTCGTCGCTGGTCTGGGTGTCCGAGACCGACCGTATCTCGTCGGCGAGGTCGGCCAGCGCGGCACGCTCGTCGGCGTCGAGGTGTGGTTCGACGGCCTGCGAGAGCCGCCGGGCGGCGGCCTCGGCGTTGTTGCGGGAGTTGACGAACACGAGCGACGAACCACCCTCGGCGACGGTGTCGCGGACGACCGCACCGGTCTGTGACTCGCCGGGTTCGACCGGGAGTTCGCGCTGGTCGCCGCTCTCGAACTGCAGCGCCGAGCCGTAGTGGACGCCCGTGCGGAGGTCGATCGGTCGCCAGTCCGAGGCGACGAGTTCGGCGTCGAGCCAGTCGGCCACGGTGTCGGCGTTCTCAACCGTCGCCGAGAGGGCGACTACCTGGAGGTCGGGGTTCTGTCGGCGGAGTTTCGCAAGCGTCACCTCGAGGGTGGGCCCGCGGCCGGCGTCGTCGATGAGGTGGACCTCGTCGGCGACGACACACGAGAGGTCCTCGATCCAGTCGGCGCCGTTTCGCAGCAGTGAGTCCACCTTCTCGCTGGTGGCGACGACGATGTCGCGGTCCCGCAGCCAGCGCTCGTCGCTCTCGAAGTTGCCAGTCGTGACTGCCGTCTTCACGCCCATGGCCTCGAAGCGCTCGAACTCGGCGTGTTTCTCGCTCGCCAGGGCCCGCAGCGGGACGACGTACAGCGCCGTCCCGCCGCGCTCGACCGCCGACAGCATCGCCATCGTCGCCACGAGCGTCTTGCCGCTGGCCGTCGGGACGGCGGCGACGAGACTCCGGCCCTCGGTGACGCCGGCCTCGACCGCCTCGGCCTGGGGCGGGTAGAGCTCCTCGATGCCGTCCTCGGCG
>CAZEIO010000139.1:0-5526 GCA_964512525.1 uncultured Halobacteriales archaeon | reverse complement strand
ACGTACTCCCCATCCGACGGCCGGGTATGGATATCGGTCAGTCGCTGGATGGCGACACGGCGGTCGTGACGGGTGCGAGTTCGGGTATCGGCGCGGCGACGGCGACGGCACTCGCCCGTGCGGGGGCGAACGTCGTCATCGCCGCGCGTCGCGAGGACCGACTGGACGCGCTGGCGCGTGACCTCGCCGACCACGACGGCGCGGTCCACCCGGTCCCGACGGACGTCACCGACGAGGCGGCCGTCGACGCGCTGGTCGACGCGGCCGTCGACCGGTTCGGCGGGCTCGATATCGTCGTCAACAACGCCGGCGTGGCCCGCGGCAGCGACGTCGCCGACATGCCGACCGACGACTACCGCACGATGATGGCGGTCAACTGCGACGGGATGTTCTACACGACGCGTGCGGCACTGCCGCATCTCCGCGCCTCGGACGGCACGCTCGTCTTCATCGGGAGTTTCGCCGGTCAGTACCCCCGCCCGTTCAATCCCGTCTACTCGGCGACGAAGTGGTGGACGCGCGGCTTCGCGAAATCCGTCTCCGCGCAGGTGGGCGACGACTGTGCGGTGACGGTCATCAACCCCGCCGCGGTTCGCACGGAGTTCACCGTCGAGACCGAGGCGGAGGACGCCGAGTTCTCGAGCGACCCGTTCGCGGAGCAGTTCGCCCCCGGCGAGGCGATCGAACCGGAGGAGGTCGCCGAGGCGGTCCTGTTCGCCGCCCGCCAATCGCCGTCGATGGTGAGCGAACTCGACCTGTACGACCGCGACAAACTGACGCTGTTCGACGGCTGACCTCAGGCCGGTGCCCGACGCTCCCGAACTCGTCACGGTTGGCGGCGCGATGGTCGACCACTATTACACGTTGTCGAACCTGCCGGAGCCGGACGGCGGCGCGTACGTCCGCGAGCACCGGGAGGGCGTCGGTGGCGTCGCGGCGAACGTCGCGAGTGCCGCCGCGACCCTCGGCCGTGAGACGGGCATCATGACCCGGATCGGCACGGACGAGCGCGGCGCGACCGTCGCGCAGGACCTCGCGGACCGGGGCATCGACACCACACGCCTCCGGCGGGGTGCCGAGGCCTCGACGTATTCGCTCGTCTTCCGGGCGGACGGCGAGCGGATGGTCGTCACCGGTGGGGACTCCTGTGCGGCCCTCACGTTTCAGCCGGACGACGCCCCGTATCTCCGGGCTGCCGATCACGTGGCGGCGACGGCGTACGTCCCCGAACGGGCCGCCGAACCGCTGGTCGCCCTTGCCGAGGCGGGCGCGCTGTCGGGCTTCAGTTTCGACCTGTCGGGCCCGCTCGCCGAGTTGGCCGACCGTGGCACGAGCCCCGCGACGATCGACCGCGCCGTCGCCGCGTGTGACCTCCTGCTCGTCGGCGAGGTCGCCCTCGCCGCGTATCTCGACCACCACGACGCGGACGACCCGGTCGCGTTCCTCCGGGCACAGGGCGTCGAGCGCGCCGCCCTCACGCACGGCGCGGACGGGGCGACCCTGCTCACGCCCGACGGCGTGGTCGAGATCGATGCGTTTGCCGTCGACGTCGTCGACCCGACGGGTGCCGGCGACGCGTTTCACGCCGGCCTCGCCGACGCGTGGCTCCTGGACGGCCGGTCCCCCGAGCAAGCCGGCCGCTTCGCCGCCGCGGTCGCCGCCCTGAACTGCACCGGCGACGGGGCTCGCGGCGGGCTCCCGACGCGAGCGGACGCCGACGCGCTGTGCGACGAGTTCACCTGACGCCGTCGGCGGCGGCGACGAGCTCCTCCACCCGGCCGACGGAGACGGGGTTCGTCGTGTCACCGCCCTCCTTGAGTGCCGTCCCGACGATGACGCCGTCCGCGACCCGCAGCAGGTCGGCGACGGTGTCGGGCGTGACGCCGCTCCCCACGAGAACGGGCGCGTCGAGCCCGAGTGCGTCACGACGGTCGACGGCGTCCTCGACCGCCTCGAGCGGCGTCGCCCGCCCGGTGCGTGCCCCGGAGACGATGACGCCGTCCGCGAGGCCACGCTCGGCGGATTCGGCGAGCGACTCCGCCTCGAACGCCTCCGCTGCCAGCGGCGCGGAGTGTTTCACGTCCACGTCGGCGAGCACTCGCACGTCGGCATCGATCCGCTCGCGAAGCCGCATCGTCTCGTGGGCCTGCCCCTCGAGAAGCCCCTGATCGGCGACGCGGGCACCGACATGCACGTTGATGCGGGCGAAACGGGCCCCGGCCGCGGCCGCGACGGCGACCGCCGCCGCCCCGTCGTTCCGGAGCACGTTGATCCCCATCGGGCAGTCGACCGTCTCACGCACCGTGCGGGCGAGTGACGTCAGCTCCGCGACGACGTGTTTCGGCACGTCATCGGGATAGAAGGGCGCGTCGCCGAAGTTCTCGACCAGCACCGCGTCGACGCCGCCCGCGGCCAGTCGCTCGGCATCGCGACGGGCCGCCTCGTGGAGTCGCTCGCGGCCGCCGTCACGGTCGTAGCGTGGCGCGTCCGGCAGCGGTGGGAGATGTATCATGCCGATGACCGGCGTCTCCGCGCCGAACTTCTCGCTGTCCATACCGGCGTGTCGCCCGCCCGCCTCTTAATCCGTCGTCTCCACCGTCACGGCGGCCTCGGGGTCGGTCGCGGCCCGCTCGTAGCGAGGGGGCGTGCCGGCGGCACCACGGCGAAGCCGGAACGCCCGCACGCGGATGAGCAGCCGTTCGTCGAGCGTCGCCCGCAGGAGGAGCCCCTCGCCGGTGACGACGACGTACGGCGGCGCGGCGACCGGGTCGACCGAGAGTTCGCCGCCCGCGGCCGCGACGCACTCCGTGAGCACCGTCGGAGCCGTCCCGAGCACGCCGGCGCGGTCGAGCGTCGCACGGTACGGTGGAACGACCTGCGTGCGGTCGGTCGTCGAGTCGCCGGGCCAGCCGGCCACGACCGCCTCGGCACAGTCGAGTGCGCCCTGCACCCACGCGCGGCGTGGCCCGCAGAGGTGCTCGCGGACGGCGGCAACGGTCACGCTTCGACTGCGCAGTTGTTCGGCCCGAGCTCGAGTTCGAACGCCGTCTCGTCGTCCGCCGACTCGGCCCCGAGATTGACCGCGATGATCCGTTCGTCGTTGGCCGGTCGTGCGCCCAGCCCGTCGACGACACGCTCGACGAACGTCGCTTGGTCGACGTCGAACGCCCACACCTGCTCGCGGAGGTCGCCCAGTCGCGCGGTGTAACTCCCGTCGCCAGCGCGTGGCGTCTCGGGGCGGTAGTGGCCCGGTGCGACGACCGTCCCGTCGTCGAAGTCGCCCAGCCGCTCGGTGAGCGTCCGATACAGCTCCGCGGCGTACGCCCGCGTCTCGTCGTTCGCCTCCAGATCCGGCCGTGCGACGCCGTCGACGAACAGCGTATCTCCACACAGGAGCACGTCACCGACCACGAGCGCGATGCCGCCGCTCGTGTGGCCGGGCGTGGCGATCACCTCGATGTCCGTCCCGCCGACGGCCAGCGTCGTGCCGGGGTCGAGGGCGGTCACCTCGCCGGTGACACCGCGAGCGAGACTCCCGGGCGACATGTACGCCGTCACGCGCCCGCTCGATACCGTGCGCAGGCCGCTCAGGTGGTCGGCGTGGACGTGGGTATCGACGGCCGCGGTCAGCGTCGCGTTGCGGTCGGCGGCGTCACTCGCGTACCGGTCGGCGAACGCCCGCAACGGGTCGACGACGAGTGCCTCCCCATCCGCACGGACGAGGTACGCGAGACAGCCGGTGGCCGGCCGCCGGTACTGCACGACGGTCGCCGCACCATCGACCGCGAGTTCGGTCGCCCGGTAGACACGCGCCCACGCGTCCATGCCGCCCGCGAGGTTCTGTGCGTCGAGCCCCGCCTCGCGGAGGGCGGCGGCGACCTCGTCGCTCGCCTCGCCGCGGGCACACACCACCACGATCGGTGCGTCGAGCCCCTCCGGGAGGGGCGCGGTCGGCTCGCCGCGCGCCCGGGCGGCGGTGAACTGCATGGACGGCACGTGGACGTGGTCGATGCCCGGGCCGTCGATGTGCCACGCGTCGACCGCGTCGCGGTTCCGGATATCGAGGACCGTCGTCGGCTCGCCCCGCTCGATGCGGTCGGCGAGCGTCGTCGGCGCGAGCGCGTTCATACCCGACGTAGGGTCGCCGTGGCGTAAAGCCGCTCGGGGTCGCCCCACCAGTTTATGTCCGCGCTCGCGGAAGGGCAGCCTATGGACGGTGCCGCTGTCGTCAGCGCGGTCCGCGAGGACCGTGCCACGGAACTCGACCGACTCGGCTCCGAGAAGTCACTCGTCGCCGTGACGGACGCACGGCTCGACCAGGCGACGGTGTTCGGTGCCGCCGCCGCCGCGGAAGCGCGGGCGCATGACACGTTCACCGCGTGGGCCGACGACGAGCCGGTCGCGCCGGCCCGCGAGGCGTTCCGGACGGTGGCGGCGACCGAAGCGGACCACTACGAGCGGGTCGCCGCGTTGGTCGACGACCCGCCCACTGACCCGGCTCCCGACCCGTTGCACGACCATCTTCGCGGGGTTGACGCCACGGTCGAACGGGTCGGTGCCGGCCTGATCGGGCGGCCGCTCGTCGCCTCCCGGTCGCTGCTGCAGGTCGTCAACTTCTGTGTGAACGAGGCCGCCCGCGACGCCGCCGACCTGTTTCGCGAGCTGCGCGCCGACAGCGACGCCACCGTCGAGACGGGGGCCGACCTGCTCGATACGGTGTGTACGGACACTGCCGACTACGAGCGGGCCAGCGCGGCGGCCGCCGACACGATCGCCGTCGCCTACGAGGCGTACGCTGCCCGCCTCGACGCGCTAGGTATCGACCCGAAGCCGGTGTGTTGAGCCGCCCGTCCGCGTTTCAGGGCATTCTTTGCCGCCGCGGTCATCGACCCGGTATGCCAGATGCCGACGCCGACGAGCCCCCGTCGGACCCCGCGAACGTGCCGACCGTCGAGTGCTCGCTGTGTGACGACTCGTGGACGCTCGAACACGAACTGGACGAGCTCGGCCTCGGGAACGACGCGCTCGTGGCGTTCGCCATCGACCACCACGAACACACCGGCCACTTTCCGGACGACGTGACGCCGTGGCTGGCGCACTGTCGCCGCTGCCCGGAGAGCGTTGAACGCCTCGACGAACCGGCGGTCCGCCGGTGGGCGCGGACCCACGCCCGCCACACGGGCCACGTCGTCGCGGTCGACCACGACAGCTACGAGAAGCAGGCCCTCGTCGGTGAGGACGACGGCTGAGCCGCGGCGGCGTTCGCCCGCCGCCTCTCGTTATTCGAGCGTCGATAACACGAGCGTCGAGAAATCCGTCTCCGAGAGGTTCCCGCGGTCCAGCGCGTGGAACCATCCCTCGTGCACCTCGAAGTGCCCGATCGTCTCGCGGTCGTCCTTGTTGTCGCCCTCCTCGAAGGCCCACACTTCCACGTCTTCGGGTTCCCACTCGCCGATTTCGGGGATGCCGGCGAGGTCACGGCCGTCCGTCTCGATGCCCGCGAGATCAAGCAGGAAGCGAAGGAGC
>CAZEIO010000138.1:0-5536 GCA_964512525.1 uncultured Halobacteriales archaeon | reverse complement strand
GGAAGGGATCCCGCGACCACGTCTCCGAGTCGCCACGGGTTCGAGACGGCTACCACCGACCGGGGGACCACCCTGCCCGACACGGGCGTCCGGAACTCGGTCGGCGACGCCCGGACTGTCCAGTGGTCTCGGCGGGGGTCAGTCTCGACCGTCGCCACGGCGGTTCGCGTGGGGTCGGCCCGTCCGAGTGGGCCGGTGGTCGCGCGACTCGTCCGCTCGTTCTCTGGAGTCGGCAGCGTCGGCTGCGTGTCTGTCGGCTCCGGGCCGGGGTTCGGGGTGGTCCGGTCGGGCCACGGCGGAGAGACCAGAACCGACAGAGTGCGATGCGATCGGTCGCCCACCGGAGCGCCCGCGTTAGGTGCTCTAAACCACTCGTCGCGATATCGAATCGAGGGCGGTGACGCGAGGCCGCCGCTCGACGGACCGGACGCTCGTGACGGAACTGCCGGAGGAGTGAGAGGACGCCGTCTCCAGGGCTCGAACCTGGGACCACCACGTTAACAGCGTGGCGCTCTACCAGCTGAGCTAAGACGGCGCAGTTCACAGTCGAGTCGGACTGGCAAATATCCCTTTCGGAATCGGGAGACGACACCCTTTCGACGCCGGAGAGCGAAGCAGACGGACATGAGCGACGGCGACGCCGCCTTCGAGTCGGTCGTCGCGGCCGTCCGCGAGCGAGTGACGCCCGACCCGGAGGAGCGAGACCGCCTGACCGCGGCCGCCAAGGCACTCCTACAGCGCACACGCGAGGCGGCCGCCGACCTCCCGGTCGAGACCGACGTCCTACAGGTCGGCTCGACGGCCCGGGGGACGTGGGTCAGCGGCGACCGCGACATCGACGTCTTCGTCCGCTTCCCGCCGACGCTCGACCGTGACCGGCTGGCGGAGTACGGTCTGCGGGTGGGCCACCGGGTGCTCCCCGACGGCCGCGAGGAGTTCGCCGAACACCCCTACGTCACCGGGTCGTTCGAGGGATTCGACGTGGACCTGGTGCCCTGCTACCGCCTCGACGACGCGAGCGACGTGCGCTCGGCCGTGGACCGGACGCCGTTCCACACGGAGTACCTCGCGGACCGCCTCGACGACGACCGGGTGAGCGACGTCCGCCTGTGCAAGGCCTTCCTCAAGGGCGTCGGCGCCTACGGGAGCGACCTCCGGACGCGTGGCGTCGGCGGTTACCTGGCGGAACTGCTGGTCCTCGACTACGGCGGCTTCCGACCGCTGCTCTCGGCCGTGGCCGACTGGCAGCCGCCAGTGCGGCGGGACCCCGGCGACACCGGCAGCGACGCGACGTTCGACGACCCGCTGGTGGTCGTCGATCCCACCGACCCCGGGCGCAACGTCGCGAGCGTCGTGAGCGGCGAGAGTCTCGCTCGCTTCCAGCACTACGCCCGCGAACTCCTCGCCGACCCCCGCGAGTCGCTGTTCGACCCGCGAGACCCCAGTCCGCTGTCGCCGGCAGACGTCCGCGACCACCTCCGCCGCCGGGACACCGCCCCCGTCGCCGTGACCTTCCCCGTACCCGACGTGGTCGACGACCAGCTGTACCCGCAGCTCCGGCGAACCCGCTCGAACCTGGCGAGGGAACTCGACCGTCGCGGGTTCCGACCGCTCCGGTCGCTCGCGGTGGCCGACCGGGAGAACGACGCAGACGCCGACGGCGGACGGGCCGTCGTCCTCGTGGAGTGTGCCGTCAGTGACCTGCCGGCCGTCGAGCGCCACGAGGGACCGCCGGTCGCCGTCCGCGACCACGCCGCCGGCTTCCACGACAAGTACGCCGGGACCGACGCCTACGGGCCCTTCCTCGACGGCGACCGCTACGTCGTCGAGCGACACCGCGAACACACCACCCCCGGCGAGGCGGTGTCGGCCGTGCTGTTCGAGGTCGGCCTGGGACCGGACGTCGAGCGCGCGATGACCGACGACCACGAGGTGGTGACCGGCGAGGCGGTCGCGGCGCTGGCCGAACGCGAGGGACTCGGACGTGCACTGCGGCGCTACTTCGAACCCCGTCCCTGACCCGGCGGGACGTGGCGTCGCCCGACGGTCACAGGTCGAACCGCTCGCGCTGGTCGGCGACGAGCGAGGCGACCGTCTCCGGTGGCGACTCTTGTGGCTGGATGGCTGGACACACCCCATCGACGACGGCGTCGCGAGTGGCGAGGACGCTCTCGGCGAGCGCGGACGGGTCGTAGCCGCCCTCCAGGACGACGGTGGGACCGGCCGCAGCC
The DNA here is from genome assembly GCA_964512525.1 of uncultured Halobacteriales archaeon. Taxonomy (GTDB): domain Archaea; phylum Halobacteriota; class Halobacteria; order Halobacteriales; family SW-7-71-33; genus SW-7-71-33. The sequence goes on along the minus strand of CAZEIO010000138.1, from coordinate 3,305 downwards.
ACCGCCGTCGTCGTCTCTCGCAGGCGGGCAGCCAGCGAGCGGTAGCCGTCGGTGGTCATCGTCGCCCGCGAGAGCGGGTCGCGACGGTGGGCGTCGAAGCCCGCGCTGACGACGACGAGGTCCGGGTCGAACCGGCGAAAGACCGGCGCGACGACCGAATCGTAACAGGAGAGGAACTCCGCGTCGCCGGCGGTGGGCGGCACCGGCAGGTGGACCGTCGTCCCCCGGCCGTCGCCGGTCCCCGTCTCCTCGGCGTCGCCGGTGCCGGGGAACAGTCCACGGGCGTGTACCGAGGCGTAGCAGACGTCACCACGGTCGCGGAAGTGTGCCGCCGTCCCGTTGCCGTGGTGGACGTCCCAGTCGAGGACGGCGACGCGGTCCACCTCGTCGTCCAGGAGAGCGCGTTCGACGGCGACGGCGACGTTGTTGCAGAAACAAAAGCCCATGGCGTCGTCGCGAGTGGCGTGGTGTCCCGGGGGGCGGCCCAGCGCGAACGCCGGGTCGCCCTCGGTTACGGCGCGTTCGACCGCGGCCACGGCGAGGCCGGCGCTCCGCCGCGCGACGGCGAACGTCGCCGGGACGGCCCTGGTGTCGGCATCCCAGCGACCGCCGCCGGCCTCGCAGAACGCCTGGAGGTCGTCGAGGTACGAGGAGTCGTGGACGGCGGCGAGTGTGTGCCGCGCCGCGTCGGGTGCTGACTCCGTCGGCAGGCCACGCTCGTCGAGGGTGTCGAGTATCGCCCGCAGACGGGCGGGGGACTCGGGGTGGGGAGCAGGGTCGTGGTCGAGACAGCGGCGGTCGGCGTAGATCACTCGCGGACGGCGATGTACGTCTCGACGTCGTCGGCCTTGACGGTGCGGCGGTCGGCGTGACGGGCGAGGGTTGCGGCCCCGGCAGCCACCCCGTCGGCGTACGTCTCGAGGGTGCTCGCGAGGGCAACGCGGGCGTCCTGCGAGACGCGGTAGCGGTCGTCGATGTCGAGGCGGGCGATGCGGTCAACCGGGGCGATAGGGAGCGTGAGGTCGTCGCGGTCGGCGTCGCCGCCCTCGAAGTCGTCGGCCATGAGGGTCTTTCGGCCGTCTTCGTCGGCGGCCGCGGCAGCCTCGGCCGCGAGTGCCGCGCCGCGCTCCTGGATGCGGCGAGCGAGTGCCTCGGTGGCGTCACTGCCGACGCGCAGGCCGTCGGCGTTGCGACGGATCACCGAGTCCACGGGGGCGGAAGGCAACTCGACGCTCATATTCGGGCGTCGAGCAGGGGTCAGTTAACGCTTGTGACCGGTCGAGCGGACCGCTCGCCCGTTCTCGTCGGTTAACGCACCTCGTCGGCGTCGATCGTGCCTGTCTCGACCTCGCGGCCGCGAACCGTCACCTCTTCGCCGAGGTGGACCGCGGCACCGGTCTCTACACTGACCGTCCGCTCACCGTCATCGAGTACCACGGGGTCGCCGGCCTGGACGACCGTGCCGGTGAACTCGACCGTCTCGCCCGTCGCCGGGGCCGCGTCGGTGCCAGTGTCGGTGTCGTCCGCGGGACCGTCGCCGGCGTAGGCGTCGAGGCCGGTCGGGCCGTCGTCGTCGGTCGTCGTCTCGCTACCGCTCTCGCTCGCTGCGGTCGCCGGGTCGGTGCCGTCCTCGAGGACCGTCACCGTCGAGCGCCAGTTGGCGGACGCCTCGAGGTCGTCCTGCCAGCCGTCCTCTATCTCGACGTCGGCGAGGGCGAGACGGTCGCCGGGACCGACGTCCGCGTCGGCCTTCTCGCCCCAGAGGGCGACGCGGATGTCACCGGTGTCGTCCTGGACGCGGACGTTCTTGACCTGGCCCTCGCTGCCGTCGTCGCGTTCGAAGGTGCGCTTCGGGTCGGCCGTCCGCACGACGCCCGCGATGTCGGCCCGCGTTCCGATCTCGAGGTCGCCGATCGGCGTCGTGTCCGGGTCGTACTCGACCGTCTCCTCGATCGTGTGGAGTTCGCTGCGGTCGTTGCAGTGCAGTTCGAGGTCGCCGTCGCGTTCGCGGACGTAGCCGTCCACGACCTCGACGGACTCGCCGGCCGAGAGCGTCTCGACGGCGTCGGTGCGGTCGCCCCACAGCGTCACGCGGATGCGCCCCGTGGGGTCGCCGATGGCGAAGCCGGCGACGCGACCCTCGCTGCCGTCGTCGCGTTCGAAGGTGCGGACCGACCCCACGTCGAGGACGCGGCCGCGAACGGTCACGTCGGACGCGCCCATCGAGAGGTCGTCGATCTGGCGGGTCGCGCCCGCCTGTACGTCGATGTCCGCGTCCACGTCCGTCTTCACGTCGTCGACGTTGACCTCGACGCCGCTGTAGCCGTCCTTCGGGCGACCGCCGAAGGCGATGACGTCCCCGACGGACAGCTGGTCGGTGGCCTCCTCGGCGAGGCGGTCCCAGAACGTCACGCGAACCTGGCCCGTCTCGTCGGCCACGTCGGCGTTGAGGACGCGGCCCTCCTCGCCGTCGTCGCGGTCGAACGCCTTCAGCTCGCCCACCGAGACCACCTTCGCGGTGAACTGTACGTCCTCCATGCCGGCCTCGATGTCCGCGACAGTCTCGACCTCGCCGTCGTCGAGTTCGTGCGCGACGAGCATCGCCGCCGACTCCTCGTCCGCGAGCCCACCCATCTGTTCGACCTTCGCCGCGACGGCCTCGCGGAACTCCGCCAGCGCGACGTCGAGGTCGTGGTCGTCGTACACCGCCGCGACGCCGTCGTCGGTCTCCCCGGTCGAGTCTTCGGGGTCGTCGCCGCCGCCCGTCGGTCCCCCACCGTGGTCACCGTCGCTCTCACTCATCGGTTCGTTGTTCACGACCGACCCACCCGTAAGTGTTGTTCTCCGGCCGTGACTGCCCGCTCGTCGCCTCCCATGAGCCGTCGTCGTCCCGGCATCGGTCCTAAACCCGTGGACGTCGCCGGCGGCCACGCGAGTGGCTGGACTACCGGGTCGTCGTCGGCGCGACGTGGCGGTCGCGGTGGGCGTCTCGGTCGGCGTCGCCGTCTGAGTCGCCGCACCGCCGTCGTCGGACGGCGCCGACCCGTCACCCACGCACCCGGCGGTCCGGACGAGGACGGTCGCGCCGGTGGCCCGCAGGAGGTCGCGTCGTCGCACGTCCGGCGGAACGACCGCGAAGCAACCGTCTTCAAACCGTCGGACTCCGATTCGTCTGCGGCCGGCACACACCGTAACGGGTATAGGTGACTCCACGCCTATCTGTGGGTGAGTCCTGATAGGGTAGTGGACTATCCTACGGGCTTGCGGAGCCTGTGACCGGAGTTCAAATCTCCGTCAGGACGCTT
>CAZEIO010000137.1:0-5559 GCA_964512525.1 uncultured Halobacteriales archaeon | reverse complement strand
GTCGGGGTCCTCGCCGTTCGCGTCGGCGTCACCGTCCGTTTCCGCGTCCGGCCCCGACTCGCCGTCGTCGCCGGCGTCGGTCTCCGGTTCGGCGTCGGCGACCTCGGCCCGGAGGACTGTGAGTGCGCCGAAGACGAGCGTCGCGAGCGAGGCGTCCCGGACCATCGCGACGTAGGCGTCGGTCGGTTCGAGGTCGCCGGGGTTCTCGTAGGCCTCCCGGAGCCAGAGCCGTGCCCCGAGTTTCGCGGTGAGTCGCGGCGCGAGGAAGCCGACCAGTCCCTGTGCGGTCATCGCCAGCCCGAGTAGCCGGCGCACCCGTCGTCGCCCGAGGAGTCGCGGCAGTCTCATGCCGCTCCGTAGAGACTCCCCGCTCATCAACACCCGGTCCGTTCCCGCCTCGCGAGACGCCCCGAAGTCCGGAGGTCGTCGATCCGTCCGTCCTCGACGGCTTCGTCGGCCGTCTCCGCCCGCCGCCGGGGCACGCGAACGTTTATCCGTGAACCCGCGCCAGTCGCAGTCGATGGTGGAGGCGTTCGCCGTCGCCAGCGGGAAGGGCGGCACCGGGAAGACGACGACGACGCTCGCGCTGGGGATGGCACTCGCCCGCGACCACCGGGTGACCGTCGTGGACGCCGACACCGGGATGGCGAACCTGCTCTTTCACGCCGGCCTCGCCGACGTGGACGTGACCCTGCACGACCTCCTCGTCGGGGACGCCGACGCCGAAACCGCCGACGCCGTCTACGAGCGCCTCGGGATGCGGGTCGTACCCTGCGGGACCGACCTCGCCGCCTTCGAAGCCGCCAACCCCGACGTCGCCCGCTCGGCGGCCACCTACGACCGCTTCGGGATGCGGGTCGTCCCCTGTGGCACCGACCTCGCGGACTTCGCGGCGGCGGACCCCGGCCGACTCCGCGAGGTCGTCGCCGACCTCGCCGCCGACGCCGACGTCCTCCTCCTCGACTCCGCCGCCGCCCTCGGGTCGAAGAGTGCGGTCCTCCCGGTGGTCCTCGCCGACCGCGTGGTGACGGTCCTCCAGCCGACGATCCCCGCCCTCTCGGACGGTCTGAAGGTCCGCGAGTACGCCCGCTCGTACGGCACCGGCGACGCCGGACTCCTGTTCAACAAGGTTCGCGACGAGGCGACCGTTGACCGCGTCGCCGACCGCGCCGCTCGGTACTTCGACGGTCCCGTCCTCGCGAACGTCCCCGACAGCGACGCCGTCCGCGAGGCCCGCCGTGCCGGGCGACCGCTTCTCGACTACGCCCCGGACGCCGCCGCAGCGGCGGCGTTCCGGCGGGCCGCCGACCGGGTGGATGTGCGCGACGGCGACCGCGAGGCCGTCGCCGACCGCTTCCGCAGCGCCGTCGTCCCGGACCCGCCTTGACCGATGGCGGACGACGACCGCGCTCTGCCGCCGCGTCCCACGCCCGACCGTCTCCCGCCGGGCCGTCTCGTCCGCTCGCGGGTCGTCGCCGACCTCGGCGCGATGCTGTCGGACGCCCTCGACCTTCGCCTCGACGGCTACGCCGTCGTCGAACCACAGGACGCACTCCTCCTCGACGCGGCGGGCACGGCCGTCGTCGGCTTTCGCGGTGGCGTGCCCGTCGGGGCCGCCCACGCCGGTACGGGCCGCGGCGGTCCCGCGGCACTCGCGGACCTCGCCGGCGGCGGCCCGGCCCGCGTGGAACTGCGGGCGGTCGCCCGCGACGACACGCTCGTCGGGTTCGACCGCGAGAACGTCCGCGTCGGCGCGGCGACGCCCGCCGAGCGACTGGCGGGCGACCAGGCCCTCGCCGCCCGCACCCGTCGGGTCGTGGACGAGCGCCGCCGGGTGGGTGGGGCGAACGCCGCCGACCACGCGCCGCGGTCGGTCGGCCGTGGGGACACCGACGCCGCCGGCGACGACCGAACGCCGTCGGCCGACGGTCCCACCGGCGGCGAGTCCGACCCGGTCGTGGCCTTCCTCGACGACGAGGCGAAGGTCGAGGCCATCCGGGAGCAGGCCCGAACGGAGGCCCGCGAGCGTGCGGCGGAGTGGGGTCTCACCGACCAACTGGCGGACGACGACGGGACGCGAGAGCGCGACTGAACCGTCACGCTCAGGCGTCCGGCGCCCGGAGAAATCGTATGGAACTGGTCGCGGTGGCGGCCGTCGCCGAGAACGGCATCATCGGTGACGGGCCGAGCGTTCCGTGGGACCTCCCCGAGGACGTGCGCCTCTACCGCGAACGAGTCGCGGACCACCCGGTCGTGATCGGGCGGCGGACGTTCGAGTCGATGCAGACGGCCGGCGACCTCCCCGGGGCGACGCAGGTCGTCCTCTCGCGGTCGGTGCGGTCGTACCCCGACCCGACGGTGACGGTCGTCGCGGGCGCAGAGGCCGCCGTCGCCGAGGCCCGGGCGACGGGTGCCGACACCGCCTACGTCCTGGGCGGCGCGGCGGTGTACGAACTCCTCCAGCCCCGCCTCGACCGGATGGTGCTCTCTCGCGTCCACCGCCGACCGTCGGGCGACGCCGCCTATCCCGAATTCGACCGTGACGCGTGGCGACTCGCCCGCGAGGAACCCCACGACGGCTTCACCGTGGAGTTCTGGGAGCGTCGCCGGACGGCAGCGGACGGAGACCACGGGAGCGGCGCCGGGTCGCGCGAGTGACGGGAGCGCGACGCCGCCGGCCACAGGTTGATTAGTCACCGGACACCGACGGCGTACATGGAGAAGACGCCGTCGGGCACGTCGGTCGGCGTCGAGGACCCGTACGCCCACGCCGGCCGCTGTGACCACCTCACCGACGAGGGGCGCTGCCGGTTCGCACTCGAACGGGGGACCGACGACCCCGCCTTCGCGGCGGACCTGCGCGACCGCGACTATCTCTGTCCCGCCGCCGACCCGGCGGACGACTGGGACTGGCCGGACTGCCCGCACTACCGCTGTCGCCAGCGGTCCCGCGAGTGTGTCCGCTGCGGTCTCGCCGAGCGCCGGATGGCCCACGCCGCCGACCGACCGCTCCTGGAGGAGCACCACCTCTCCTATCCCGACCGGCAGGCGGGCCACGAGATAACGGTCTTCCTCTGTCGCTGGTGTCACGCGAAGGTCCACGACTCGTGGGCCCGGGTTGACGACGACGTCGAACCCGACCCCGAGGCCATCGCGGAGGCCGAACGCCGCCGGAGCCGCGAGCAACGCGAGGCCGGTTTCGACTCGGCGGCAGACCGCTACGGCCACCGTGTCGGCGGGTCGGGGTCGGCAGACGCCGGCGACGGCGACGGCGACGAGGACGACGGCGAGGCGTGACCCCACCGCGGCCGTTTTTGCTCCCGCCCCCGTGTCGTGACTATGACCGGAGAGTCTGCCCGAGCGACCGACGCCGACGAGACGCCGACGGGAACGCCGCCAGCGGACACCCACCTCGGTCACGTCCACCTGAAGGTGCGCGACGCCGACCGGGCGGTCGAGTTCTACCGGTCGGTCGTCGGTCTCGCGGTGACCGAACGCGTCGGGAACTACGCCTTCCTCTCCCTCGGCGACCACCACCACGACCTCGCCATACAGTCGGTCGGGACGGACGCCGCGGGGCCGGGTCCCGGCGTCGGTCTCTACCATGTGGCCTTCGAGGTGCCGACCCCCGCGGCGCTCTCGGCGACCCACGAGCGGGCACGGGCCGCGGGCGCGACGGTGTCGCCCGTGGACCACGGCATCAGCAAGGCGCTGTACTTCGACGACCCGGACGGCAACGGCGTGGAGGTGTACCTCGACACGCGCGACGACCCGGCCGAGGCGTGGGAGAGACAGAGCGAGCCGTTCGACCCGACCGCACTCGGGGAGGACTGAGCCGACGCGGTCGCGACGTCCGTCAGTCCACGATGTCGCCGATGCGCCGCGGTTCGCCGCTGATGGCCGGGTCGGGGTCCACCAGCTGCAACACCTCGTGGTCGGTGACGTCGAGGTAGGGGTCGCCGACGGCCTCCGAGACCAGTTCGGCCTCGAGGCGGAACTCGGTGCCCTCGTACACCACGTCAACGCCCGTCTCGTCGAACGAGAGGGTGGTCATACCACCCGCTCGGACGGGGAGTAACAAGTCCCTGCCGGTCAGTCCCCGTCGCCGTCTTCGTCGGCCTCTCCACCGCCGTCGTCGTACTCCGCCCGTCCCTCCGTCCCGGCCGTCCGGCTGCCTGCCTGCCAGTCCTCGCGGTCGGGTTGCCAGCCGAGGCGAGCGCTGGCGCTCGCGAGGACATCGGGCGCGAGGCGGGCGCCGTACACGGCCGCCTTCATCTCCGGTGGCAGGACGACCCGTCGCTCCTCGCTCCGGACGGCGTCCACGACGGCGTCGGCCACGTCGTCGGCGTCGAGTCGCCGGAGGTCCGCGAGCGGCGGCATCCGGTCGGCGACGTTGTCGTTGCGCTCGTGGTACTCGGTATCGACCGCGCCGGGAACGACGCTCGTGACGCCCACCGGCGTCGAGTGGAGGTCGGCGTGGAGCGCCTCGCTCAGTCCCCGGAGGCCGAACCGGGCAGCGACGTAGCCGGTCGCGCCGGAGACGGCAGCGTAGCCCGCGGGCGACTCGACGGTGACGACGCGGCCCTCACCGTGACGCAGCATCGCGGGCAGGAGTTCGCGGGTCATCTCGAACGCGCCGACGAGGGGAACGCCGAGGTACTCCCACACGTCGCCGGGGTCGGTCTCGAGGATGGAGCGCCAGTCCCCCGCCCCGGCGGCGTTGACGAGGACCGTCGGCGGGTCGCGGTCGCCGTCGTCGCCGCGTACGGCCGCGCCGCAGGCGACCACGTCGTCCGTGTCGGTCAGGTCCGTCGGGTGGACCGCCGCCGTGCCGCCGGCCGCCCGCACCGTCTCGGCGACGGTCTCGAGACGGTCCGCGCTCCGGGCGACGAGGTGAACCCGCGCGCCGGCGTCGGCCATCGCCACGGCGGTCGCGCGACCGACGCCGCTGCTCGCCCCGGTCACGACGGCGGTACGCCCGTCGAGATTCATCGCTCGACTCGTTCCGTCCGCAGTCCGCTCTCCGGTTCACGCATCGCTACTCGGTTTTTAGCTCGAATCTATCAGCGTTGCGAATCTCCGTTCCACCCGAAACGAAGGGGTTCAGGCCCTGAAACGCGTCAGACGTCCGTCACACGATCCGCGAGCGTTTAAGTTGCGACGCGGGCTTGCCTCCGTCGTGTCGCTGAGTACGGACCCACTGGACGAACTGCGGATACCCGCCGGTACGACGGTCGAGGAACACGACCTCGTGACGGCCGGCGACGTCATCGTCGGCGGGCGGTCGCGGGTGGAGTTCGGCGTCCGCGGGCGGAACGTCCTCGCGGGCGAGGGCGCCCAGTTCGGCGGTGACATCGAGGCCGAGGCCGACTGCCGACTCGACATGTGGTCCGACGTCGCCGGGAACGTCCTCGTCGGGCGCGACGCCTACCTCGGCGAACGCGTCCACGTCGGCGGCCAACTGATGGTCTCCGGCGACCTCGACATCGGCGACGACGTCGAGGTCGAGGAGGGGTTCGAGGCCAACGGCTGGATCGTCATCCGCAACCCGATGCCGAC
>CAZEIO010000136.1:0-5592 GCA_964512525.1 uncultured Halobacteriales archaeon | reverse complement strand
CGCGTCGCGCTCGTGGTGGCTGAACCCGACGAGGACGCCGCGCACCTCGCCCGCGTCGCCGTAGATGTCCTCGGCGCCGGCGGCGTCCACGGGGTCGAGGAGCCAGACGTCGCCGTCCACGACGAGGGCGTGACTCGTCCGCTGTAGTCGTTCGTCCGGGTGTGCCATCCAGCCGACGCCGCCGTCCCAGCGGTCGATCTCTGCCGGGTCGCCGCCGGGGCCGCTTCTCTTCAGTGGCATGTGCGTTTAACGGTGGGAACGAATATAACCTCCGCGCACTCGGATGGCGGTGTGCTCTCACGTCTCCGCTGGCTCGGTCTGGAGACCGCCGTACCCGATGCCGCGCGGGCCTTCTACGACACGGTGGTCACCGACCGGGTCGAGAAGCCGGACCCCGCCGCCGTCGCCGGTGACGAGCGACCGGGCGACGCCCTCGTGTACCGCGTCGGCGGCGGCGACCCGGAGACGCGTCTCGTCCTCCGGCGACCGACCGCGACGCCCCGGGGCGGCGTCCACACGCACTACGCGCTGTCGGTCCCAGAGAGCGAGTACGCGGACTGGCGCGCCCACCTCGCGGCCGACCACCCCGTCGTCGAACACGACTTCGGGGCGATGCGCTCGCTGTACGTGGAAGACCCCGACGGTCACTGCCTGGAACTCGCCGGCACCGACGTCACGGGACCGGGGGTGGACGGCGTCTTCGAGGTCGTCCTTGAGGTCCGCGACATCGACCGTGCGCGGGGCTTCTACGAGGACCTCGGTTACGAACGGACGGACGCGGGTGGCGACCGGCTCCGCCTCGGTGGCCCCGGCGCGATGCCGGACCTCGAACTGTGGGAGCCCCGGCTCGGCATCGCCGACGCGCGCGGCGGTCTCCACGTTGACCTCGGAGTCGCCGCGCCCGACCCGGCGGCGGTCGCCGACGTCCTCGCCGACCGCGCACGGACGGTGTGGCGAGCGCCCGACGGCGATGCCGTCCGCGTCGTGGACCCCGACGGCCACCACCTGACGGTCGTCCCCGCGTCGGCCGGGGAGTGAGTCGTCGGGACCGGCGAGACCGGACGGCGACCGGGGATTTATACGGAGGAGATACCGAGACCGCGCATGGACGACGACGAGACGGGCGACCGGGCGGGACGGACGCGCCGGGCCTTCATCGGCGCCCTCGGGACGGCGGCGGCGGCCGGACTGGCCGGCTGTAACGGACGCGGTGACCCCGTCGGACGGACGCTGACGGACTTCGACTCGACGACGTACGCCCGCGGCGCCGACCCGGCCGGGCAGGAGACCAGTCCCTACACGCAGGCGTACCGCGCGGCGATAGACTCGGTCGTCCTCGTCCGGGTGTTCACGGGGACGGGCGGCTCCGAGGGGTCGGGGGTCGTGTACGACGGCGAGTACCTCGTCACGAACGAACACGTCGTCGAGGGAGCCGAGGAGGTCGAGATACAGTTTGCCCGCGGCGAGTGGCGCGACGGCGAAGTCGTCGGCACCGACGTGTACAGTGACCTCGCGGTCGTCCGCGTCGAGGACCGCCCCGAGTACGCCACCGCCTTGCCGCTGGTCGAGACGGAACCGCCCATCGGGACCGAGGTGGTCGCGCTCGGCAACCCGTTCGGTCTCGGCGAGTCCGTCTCGGCGGGCATCATCAGCGGCGTGAACCGCTCGCTGCCGGCCGCGAACAACTTCGTCATCGCCGACGCCGTCCAGACCGACGCCGCCGCGAACCCGGGGAACTCCGGTGGTCCTCTCATCACTCTCGGCGGCGAGGTGGTCGGCGTCATCAACTCCGGTCGCGGCAACGACGTGAACTTCGCCATCTCGGCGGCGCTGATGGAGCGCGTCGTCCCCGCGCTCATCGAGGACGGCGAGTACGACCACCCCTTCGTGGGCATCCAGCTCGTCGGCGTCGGCCCGTCGGTGGCCGAGGCGAACGACCTCGCGGAGGCCCGGGGCGTCTTCGTCGTCGAGGTCGTCCCGGACGGGCCGAGCGAGGACGTCCTCCAGGGGTCAACCGGCACGGAGATCGTCAACGGTCGGTCGGTGCCCGTCGGCGGCGACGTCATCGTCGAGATGGCCGGCGTGCCCATCTCGGACCGCGAGGCGCTCTCGACCTTCCTCGCGCTGAACACCAGCCCGGGTGACACCGTCCCGACGGTGGTCATCCGGGACGGTCAGCGCGTCGAGGTGAACGTCGAACTCGGAGAGCGACCACCGCCGAATCTCTCGCCGTCGCTCGACGGACCGGGTACGCTCCGCTGAGTCGGCGACCTACAGGCGGTCGGTGTCGATGGTGACGCCCGGCGGCGTCACCACCAGAAAGCCCCGGAAGTGGACGATGTCGCCGCCAGCCTCGGCCACGTCCCGGGCGAACCCGGCCGCGCGTTCGTTGACGTCGCCCTCGACGCACAGCACCAGCACGTGGTCGTCCTCCACCGCCGCGACCCACTCCTCGGGCGGCGTCGTCCCGTCGAGCACCCCCAGTTCGACGCTTGCCGTCGCCTCGCCCGCCGCCTCCGGTTCGATGTGGTCCTCGACGGCCCGGAGGTCGAGATCGAACTCCATCGGCGGGAGGAGGGTCGCGGCACGATAAAAAGCGTTCCCCGGCGTCCGACGGCCGGCAGACGCGGTCCGGACGGCGTGGCTCGCGGCCTACTCCGTCGCGCTTCGGCCGGCGTCGTCCGGCGGCGACTCGCCGGCCGCCAGCGAGCGGACCTGCTCCCACTTGCCCTCGTTCTCGAGACGGTCCTGCAGGAGGCTGGCGTACTCGGCGGTCAACTGGTCGGCCTCCCGGACCACGGCGTCGGTGTCGCTGCCGTCGTCGCCCATCCCGAGGGCGTCCATCACCGAGCCGATGATGCCGGACCCGGAGTCGGCACCGCCAGTGCCGCCGGGTCCCATCGCACCCATGCTTTGCTCGATGTCGTCGAGTTCCGGGACGACCTGTTCGACCTGGCTCGTGTCGGCGACGAGCCGGGCGGTCTCCGGGTCGCCGGCGTCCGCGACCCGGAACTCCGTGGCGGTCATGACGAGTCCCCACTGCTGGCTGGAGAAGTCGGACTCGGCGACGCGGCCGGAGAACTCCCGGTCCACGGCCATCCGGTCGCCGACGATGAGGTCCTTCCAGTCGGTCATACGCTCATTCGGTAGTCGAGTGGCTTGAGAATTGCCCCCGACGGGCGACGCCCCGACCGGTGGGTTCAAGCGCCGAACGGACGACCGTTGTGATATGCCAATCAGCATGGCAGACGCGGTCTGGAACGGTAACCTGCGCGACGGCGAGGGGACGATGTCGGCCGAGACCGGCGCGTTCGAGGACCTCCCGTTCTCGTTCGCCACGCGCTTCGGCGACGCCGAGGGAACGAACCCCGAGGAACTCATCGGCGCGGCCCACGCCGGCTGTTTCTCGATGGCGCTGTCGAACGAACTCGACCAGGAGGGCTTCACGCCCGAGGAGGTCGCCACGAACGCCGAGGTCCACCTCGAGGACGGCGCTATCGAGCAGATTCACCTGACGGCGCGGGCAACGGTGCCCGACGCCGACGAGGACAGTTTCCAGACGATAGCCGCCGACGCGAAGGAGAACTGTCCCGTCTCGCAGGCACTCGCGAGCGTCGGGGAGATCACCCTCGACGCGACGCTCGACGCCTGAGGCGACGCCGCAACCCCGACATTCTTGCCGGTCGCGCCGTCCGGTCAGTCCATGGCACGTCTTCCGCCCGCGGTCGTCGGCGACGCCTACACGAGTACCGTTACCTGGGACCTGCTCGCGGACCTCGTGGACGTCGGCAACCGGATGGCCGGGCAGGACGGCGAGGCGACGGCCGCCGCTCTCGTGGCCGACGCGTTCGCCGAGGCCGGTCTCGACCCCCACGTGGACGAGTTCGAGATACCGGGGTGGTGGCGTGGGTCGTCGTCGCTGTCGGTCACCGGTCCCGTCGAACGGTCGTACCGCGCCGAGCACCGGGTACTCGCGCTCCCCGGGACGCCCGCCGGAACCGTCTCCGGGCCGGTCGTCGATGTCGGCCACGGCACCGAGGCAGAGTTCGAGGACGCAGCGGTCGAGGGGACGATCGCGATGGCCCGCAGCGACTCGCCGGACGACCACGACCGGTGGGTCCACCGCATGGAGAAGTACGCGAGCGCCGCCGAGGCCGGCGCCGTCGGCTTCGTCTTCCGCAACCACGTCGAGGGCTGCCTGCCCCCGACCGGCGAGGTCGGCTACCACGAGCGCCCCGGTCCCATCCCCGCGGTGGGCGTCTCGAAGGAACTCGGCGACCGCCTTGCGCGCCACGCGACCGAGGACTGTACGGCCGAACTGGCGGTGGACTGCACCAACGAGCCGGCGACCTCCCGGAACGTCGAGGCGACGGTCGGCCCCGACACCGACGAGGAGGTGCTGGTTACCGCCCACCTCGACGCCCACGACATCGCGGAGGGCGCCAACGACAACGGCGTCGGCACCGTCGTCGTCGTGGAGGTCGGGCGTCTCCTCGCGCAGGCCGCCGACGAACTGGACACGAAGGTCAGACTCGTCCCCTTCGGCTCCGAGGAGATCGGTCTCTACGGCGCCTACCACTGGGCGGCGACCCACGACCTCGACGACGTCCGCGCGGTCGTCAACGTGGACGGCGCGGGCAACTCGCGTGACCTCCGGGCGGGAACCAACGGGTTCGAGGACCTCGCCGCCGCCGTCGAGGACGCGCAGGCGGACCTCGGCGCCCCACTGGAGACGGACGACACCGTCAGCCCGCACGGCGACCAGTGGGCGTTCGTCGAGCAGGGTGTCCCGTCGGTATTCGCCAGCACGACGTCCGGCGAGAGCGGTCGCGGCTGGGGGCACACGCACGCCGACACGCTCGACAAACTCGACGAACGGGTGCTCCGGGACGTCGCCATCCAAGTCGCGAACGTGGCCGTCACCGTCGCCGAGGCGGACCGCGAGTTCGAACGCAAGAGCGGCGAGGAGGTCCGAGAGGCGCTCTCGGACGGCTACGTCCGGGAACTGAAGGTCGGCGGGCGGTGGCCGGAGGACTGGGACTGAGCGGTCGGCGACGCGGCCCGACGGCGACCCGCCCGTCCGAACGCGACCGCCGCTCGCCGGAGCGACGCGCCGGTCAGTCCAGCAGGGTCTCCGACAGAGAGATCGTCTCGTCGCCGTCGAGGGCGTGGACCTCGGCGTCGGACCCCGTGGCGCGCACCTCGCGGGCGAAGTCCGCGGGATCCTGTTCGATGGGCGGGAAGGTGTCGTAGTGCATCGGGAAGGCGTGGTCCACGTTCAGCCAGTCCACGGCGATGGCCGCCTGCCACGGTCCCATCGTGAAGTGGTCCCCGATGGGGACGGCGGCGGCGTCGGGTTCGAGGAACGGCGCGACGACGTCGCGCATCTCGGTCATCAGCCCGGTGTCGCCGGCGTGGTAGAACGACGCCGAGTCCTCGTCGCGCATCTGGGTGGGGACGGTGTCGCTGAGGACGTAGCCGGCGGGCATCCCCACGTCGTACTCGTAGGAGGTCTGCACGCCGTTGGTGTGGTCGGCACGGTGCATCGTCACGTAGGCGTCGCCACACTCGACGGTGCCGCCGAGGTTCATC
>CAZEIO010000135.1:0-5602 GCA_964512525.1 uncultured Halobacteriales archaeon | reverse complement strand
GCATGTTGCGCTCCGTCTTCTCGACGACCGTACAGGTGTTGAGGATGGCGACGTCCGCCGCGTCCGGTCCGTCAACTGGCCGGTGACCGGCGTCGCGGAGGCGTCGCTCGATGCGGCGGCTCTCTCCGCGGTTGGAGGTGCACCCGTAGGTCTCGATGTGGTACCGGGCCACGTCTTCGTTACCGCCCGAATGGGCAAAAGCCCGACGGTTGCGGCCGTACGGCCGTCTGGCGGTTCCCCCGCTACTCGGTCGCGTAGTGCGCCCGGAAGTCCGCCACGATGGCGACGCCCGCGGAGGCACCGATGCGCTCTGCGCCGGCGTCGAACATCGCCCGTGCCGTCTCGTAGTCGCCGACGCCCCCGCTTGCCTTCACCGGGAGGTACTCGCTCATCAGCGCCACGTCCGACACGGTCGCGCCGCCGTCGGCGAAGCCCGTCGCGGTCTTCACCATGTCCGCGCCGGCGTCGCGGGCCGCCGCGCAGGCGGCGTGTTTCTGGTCTTCGGAGAGCAGCGGCGTCTCGAGTATCGCCTTCACCGGCAGCGGCGTCGCCCCGACGACGCCTGCCAGCTCCTCGCGGACGGCGTCTTCGTCGCCGGCCTGCAGGCGGCCAACGTTGACCACCACGTCGAGTTCGTCGGCGTCGGCCTCGTGCGCTCGCTCGGCCTCGTGACGCTTGACCGTGGGGTCGTGCTGGCCGTGCGGGAAGCCGACGACCGTCGCGAGCGTCACCTCGGGCGCGTGGGCGGCCGCCTCGGCGACGTAACACGGCGGCACGCAGGCGTTCAGCCCGTGGCGCTCGGCCTCGGCGACCAGTCGGCGGACGTCGTCGGCCGTCGTCGTCGGCCCGAGGACGGTGTGGTCGATGCGGGCCGCGAGGGTGGCGGCGTCCATGTTCTGCCCTCGCCCGCCGGCGACAAGAAGGTGGCTCCGCCGCAGTCGCCGTCGCCGTCTGCCAGAACGACTTTGACCGTTCGATCCGAACAGTTCGTTCAATGAGCGGCGGGACCGCGCTGTCGAGACGGGCGGCGGGACGGCTTCTCCAGGTGCCGGACCTCCTGCCCGCCGACTTCGGTCTCCCCGGTCCCGTCTACTGGGTGCCCGTCGTGCTGTTGCTCGTCGCCGGCGTCCTCGTGCTGTACGCCGTCGGGCCGCCGGTGACGGACTGGACGGCCGTCGCGCTGGCCCCGTGGGTCGGCGTCGGGTCCGCCTTCCACGTGCTCTACCAGCAGCCAGCGTTCTTCCCGGCGGTTCGGCCACTCTTCGGCAACCCGATGGTGTATCTCACGACCGGGACGGTCGTCGTCTTCGTCTGGATCGTCTCCGAGTTCGTCCGCGAACTCCGCCCGCCGGAGGCGTCGAACGACCGGCAACTCGGCGCCATCGGCACGGGCGTCCTCGCCTCGCTGTTCGGCTACTCGCTGTTCGTCGCCGGTCCCGGACTGGGCGTCGCGATCCACCCCTTCTGGTCGGCGCTCGCGTTCGTCACCGCCGGCGTCCTCACGGCCGCCGGCTGGGTCGTCCTGAGCGTCCGCGCCTCGCGGTCGGCCGCCGTCGCGGGCAAGACGGGGCTGGTCGTGCTGTTCGGCCACACGCTCGACGGCGTCTCGACGGCCTTCGCCGTGGACGCCGTCCCCAGGTTCACCGAGCGAACACCGCTGTCGCGGGCCATCATCGAACTCGGTGCCTCGCTCCCGACGGCCGAGTTCGTCGGCAGTGCGTGGCTGTTCGTCCTCGTGAAGATGGTGCTCGCGGGCGTCGTGGTCGTCGCCTTCCGCGAGTCCTACCGCGACCGGCCACAGGCTACCCGACTGTTGCTCACGCTCGTCGCCGCCGTCGGCCTCGGACCGGGCGTCCACAACGTCCTGTTGCTCGTCGTCCGGGAGTCGGTGGGGCTGGTCTGACCACGCCTCTCGGCCCGGAATCCACACGGTTTACGCCGCCGGCCACGAACGACCGGCATGGCGAAACAGCCCCACCTCCTCGTCGAACCGGGCGAACTCGAAGACGTCGCGCTGGTCCCCGGCGACCCCGGTCGCGTGGACCGGATCGCCGGCCACTGCGAGGACGCCCACGAGGTCGCCCACAACCGCGAGTACAAGCTCGTCAACGCCACCTACCGCGGGACGCCGCTGACGATCTGTTCGACCGGTATCGGCTGTCCCTCGGCGGCGATCGCGATCGAGGAACTCGACGCCGTCGGCGTCGAGACGGTGCTCCGCGTCGGCACGACCGGTGCGCTCCAGGCCGGCATCGAGATCGGCGACATGGTCGTCGCGACGGGCGCGGCGAAGAACGAGGGAACGACCCGGCGGTACGAGGCCGTCGAGTACCCCGCCGTGCCGGACCACGAGGCGCTGTCGGCGCTGGTCGCCGCCGCCGAGACCGAGGACGAGAGCGGCGACGATGTCCACGTCGGTCCCATCGCGACCGACGACGCCTTCTACGCCGAGACGGAGGACGTCGTTGACGACTGGGAGGCGGCGGGACTACTGGCGGTCGAGATGGAGGCCGCCGCGGTCTTCTCGGTCGCCCGGCGCAGGGGGATGCGTGCCGGCGCGATCTGTACCGTGGACGGCAACCTCGTCACCGGTACCCAGAAGGGCGAGACGGAGGCCGAGGAACTACCGCCGAAGGCCCGCGACAACGTCGAGCGAGCGATAGACATCACGCTCGCGGCCGCCACCGACCTGGCCTGATCCCCGCGAGTTCAGTCGTCCTCGCCCCGCCCGCCGTCGGCGGCGGTGTCTCGCGAGCGACCGCGTCGGCCGGGGTCGCCGTCGCCCTCATCCAGCAGACTCTGGGCGAGGGCCTCCGTGTTCTCGGCTCCGAGGGCGGACTCGACCAGCAGGTGGCCGCCGATGACTGCCGGACTGATCACGGTGTCGGCGCCGGCCCGGCGAAGCTTCTCGACGTTTTCGCGCTCGGCGGCGGCGACGACGATGCGGACGTCGGGCCGGAGTTCCCTGGCAGTAAGGATGGCGAGGGCGTCCTGTGCGTCGTCGCTGGTCGCCACGACGACGGCGATGGCGTCGTCGATGCGGGCCCGCTGTAGTGGCTCTTCGTCGCTGGGGTCGGCGACGACGACGGCGTACCCACGGTCGGTCAACTCGGTCGCCTTGTCGCTATCTGGGGTGACGACGACGAACGGCGTCCCTTTGCCGCCGAGTTCCGTCAGCACCGGCTCCGTGAGGTCGCCGTAGCCGAGGACGAGTACGTGGTCCTCCAGCAGTTCGAGTTCCGAGTCGGTCATCTGTCCGAGTGCTTTCGCGAACCGGGCTTCGATGGCCGGCCCCAAAAGTGCACCCAACGCGACCGCGAAGCTGACGGTGCCGAGGACGACCACGCTCATCGCGAACAGCCGTGCGACCTGTGACTCCGGCGTCACGTCGCCGTACCCCACCGTGCTCGCGGTGACGATGGTGTAGTAAAAGGCGTCGGTCAGCGTCTCGACGCCGCCGAACTCGTCGCGGAGCGCGAACGCGCCGACCGTGCCGTACATCTGGACGCCGACGAGAGCCGACCCGGCGGCCAACTGCGTCGTCGTCAGCGAGACGCTCTTCGTGAATCGCCGGCGGTTCACCAGCACCACCGGTATCGCGACGACGGAGCCGACCAGCAGCGGCACCGAGAGGATACTCGACTGGACGACCCCCTGTGCCGCCGTCACCGGCAACAGAAGCGCCGTCGAGTACCACGCTGCCCGCAACCCGCGGCGCAGGCCGAGTGCGCTCCCGACCATCAGAAAGCCCGTGAGCGCCCCGGTGAACCCCACCGTCTGCCGGACCGCTACGGGGATCAGGCCGCCGAAGACGATCGGTGCCGTCTCCGAGCCGATGTTGGCGACACCGGTGACCACCGACAGCAACGCGACCACGAAGGTCAGCGCCACCGTCACCCGCGTCCCGATCCAGCCCGGCGGACGACCACCGTCGCCACGCTCGGCCGTGTCGGCGTCGCCGTCCATCTTCGGCTACTGGAACCCCGACCGGTAAATGACCGATGGTCAGAACGACGACGTCTCGTCCCGTCCTGCGCCCGCGACGCCGTCTCGTCTCGCGGACCGAAGCGCCCTTGTCCGACCGCTCCCGGTGGCCGGTATGGAGTGGCGCCTGTTCGCCGACCTCGCCGACCTCGCCGGCGAGCGCCGCGTCACGGTCGCCGTCGGTCCGGACCCGACCGTCGCCGACGCTCTCGACGCTCTCCTCGAGACACACCCGTCACTCGCCGACCGCGTCCTCGACGACGACGACACCCTCGTTCCCTCCGTGTCGCTCCTCGTCGAGGGTGAGACGGTCGAGGACCTGTCGGCACCGCTGTCCGGGGGCGAGGAGGTCGCGCTCTTGCCGCCCGCGAGCGGCGGGTGACGGTCGCTCTCAGCCGAAGTGGCCCCCCTCGCGGTAGTCGGCAGTGAGGTCGGCCGCGAGCACGAAGTCCGGCGTCTCCGCCGTCTCGACGCGCAGGTAGGCGGCGTCGCTGACGTACCGCGGCGTCTCGGGAATCAGCACCCGGGTCCGGTCCACCCCTAGGGCGGCGGCGTCGCGGGCGACGGCCGACAGGAGCGCCCGGCCAGCCGGGAGCGTCTCCCACGCGCCGACGCCGTACTCGGCGAACGTCGTCGGGCCGTCCTCGCCCGAGCGCTCGTCCGTCCGCGTCCGGAACGTCGTCGCCAGCGCGCCACCCGGTCCCCGGACCGCGAGGACGCGACCGAGACCACCGTCGCCGTCACCGTCGTCGTCCGCGGCCAGTTCGCGCAGACGTCCCCTGGTGAGTTCGGACAGTGCCCACGTCTCCTCGGTCGAGAGGGCGAGACCGCCGAGACGGCGGTCGGCGTCGGAGTCGTGCCACGCCGCCCACGCCGCGTCCGGGTCGGTCGTCACCGAGAGGGCGTCGTCGGCAGCGCCGGGTCGGGCGGCGATGCCGTCGGGGTCTGGCTCCGGGTGGGCCCAGCGGAACTCCGCGGCGGGGACGTAGCCGACCGACCGCGCGGAGCCGAGACCGGCCCGGTTCCACGAGAACACCATGATGCGCACGGTCGTCGCGCCGCGGTCGCGGGCCCAGTCGAAGCCGGCGTGGGTGAGGTCGCGGCTGACTCCCAGCCCCCGGTAGTGGGGGTTGACGCGCATCCCCTGTCCCCACGCCTCCCCGTCGGCGAGCACCGTGACCTGGACGACGCCGGCGATGGCCGTCTCGGGGTCGTCCTGCCCGACCACGTCGGCGACGAAGGTGCGCTGGCGGGGCCCGTCGCTCTCGACCCAGTCGGCGAAGACGCTCGGGATGTAGTCGCCGGCGTCGCGGTCCGCCCAGGTGTCCTCGGTGAAGGCGACGACGCCCGCCTCGTCCGCCGGGCGGGCCTGCCGGACCTCGATAGTCGGGTCCGTCTCGACGGGCACGGCGTCGGTGTCACCCATCAGATCCAGGGGACCGACCGGTCGGTCATCTCGCCGGCGAGGTTCTGTCCCATCGCGGCTGCCGGGTCTTCGGCGTTCGCCAGCACCCACATCAACTTCACGAGCGCCGTCTCCGGGAGAGTGTCCTCGCCCTCGACCACCCCGGCCTCGAGGAGGTCGCGACCGGTGTCGTACACGCGGTCACAGACCCGG
>CAZEIO010000134.1:0-5630 GCA_964512525.1 uncultured Halobacteriales archaeon | reverse complement strand
CCCAGCGCGACGCGCTGTTGCTGGCCGCCGGAGAGGTCACTCGGCTTCCGGTCGAGGAGGTCCTCGATGTCCATCATCCGGGCGGTCTCGGCGACCGTCTCGCGTATCGTCGCCTCCTCGAGGTCGGAGGACTCCTCCAGTCCGAAGCTCATGTTCTGGCGGACGCTCATGTGCGGGTAGAGCGCGTACGACTGGAACACCATCGCGATGTTCCGGTCGGCGGGCGGGACGTCGTTGACGAGCGTGTCGCCGATACGTATCTGCCCGCTCGTGACGCTCTCGAGGCCGGCGATCATCCGCAGTGTCGTGGACTTCCCACAGCCGGAGGGACCGACGAGCACCAGCAGTTCGCCGTCGCGAATCTCGACGGAGAGGTCTTCGACCGCGACGACCCCCTCGCCGCCGTCGTCGAACACCTTGGTCACGCCGTCGAGGGTCAGTCGAGCCACGGTTCACCTCCACGTCGCGTCGCCGCCGTAGTGAGCCTTGCGCCGTCAGTGGCCGACCCGGCCGCCAGCGAGGGGAGCGGGAGAGTCACGCCGTCACCCCCCGGGCGAACTTGTCGCCGAAGACGACGTACACGACGAGCGTCGGCAGCGCCGCGAGGAGAGCGGCGGCCATCCGCAGCGGGAAGTTCGTCCCCGACTGGGAGACGCCGATGCCGACGAGTTCCTGCGTGACGACGCTCGCGTCGCCGAACTGGACGATGGTCAGCGCGAACAGGAGGTCGTTCCATATCTGCGTGAACTGATAGATGAACACGACCGCGAACATCGGGACCGACAGCGGCAGGATGATCCGCCGGTAGATGGTCGTCATCGAGGCGCCGTCGAGACGGGCGGCCTCTACCATCTCGTCGGAGAGTTTCTTGTAGTGTGCCCGGAACAGCAGCGTACAGATGGGGATACCGTAGGCCGTGTGGGTGACGACCAGGGCGACGAGTTTCCAGTGGTACTCGTGGACGAACGGCAGGAGGTTCGCGAGCGGCACGAACGCCGCCCGCAGCGGCACGACGTTGTACCAGAACTGCGTCAGCGGCACCAGCACCGCCTGGTACGGGATGAAGATGCCGGCCACGAACAGCACGTAGATGCCGACCTGGCCGCGCCAGTCCACGTTCGTCAGGCCGTAGGCGGCCATACTCCCGAGCAGTCCCGACAGGATGGTCGCCGGGACGACCATCAGGAAGGAGTTGACGAGGCCACGGCCGAGGCCGTCGAGGGCGGTGCCCCACGGCTGGAGCGAGAACTCGCCGGTTCCCGGCACGAGCGGTTCGAGCGGCGGCAGGTACGGCGTGTTGCCCGTGTACGACTCGGGGTGCGTGATGGCCGTCATCACGCCGGTCTCGAGCGGTATCAGGTAGAACACCGCCATCCCGGCGAGGACGACGTAGAGGACGACTCGCCGCGGGTCGAGGCGAGCGCCGGCGTCGTCGGTCTCCGACGGGGGCGTGTCGGCGCACACGGCTACAGCTCACCCCGCCTGTACTGCGAGTAGAGGTACGGCCCGACGACGAACAGTGCCATCGCGAACAGCACCATCGCTATCGTCGAGGCGTACGCCCAGTTCTGGTTCGCGTACGCCTCTCGGACCATCCGCGTCGCGAGGATGTCCGCCGAGGGACCGGGCTGGTAGCCGTACATCGAGAACAGGAAGTCAAAGGCCTTCAGCGAGAACACCGTGATGACGACCAGTGCACTCACCGTGGCGGTCCGCAACTGCGGGAGTATCACCCGCCAGTACATCCGGACCGTGCTCGCGCCGTCCACGCGGGCCGCCTCGAAGTGGGCCGTCGGGATCGCCCGCAGTGCCGCGAGGTACACCACCATCGCGTAGCCGCTGAACTGCCAGACCAGCGCGAAGGCGATGGCGCCGAGCTTGAGCTCTGGGTTCTGGACGATCTCGACCGGTCCGACGCCGACGACGCCGAGGAGGATGTTCACGAGGCCGGTCTGT
This sequence comes from uncultured Halobacteriales archaeon, assembly GCA_964512525.1. Taxonomy (GTDB): domain Archaea; phylum Halobacteriota; class Halobacteria; order Halobacteriales; family SW-7-71-33; genus SW-7-71-33. Next base: position 3,674 of record CAZEIO010000134.1, on the reverse strand, counting down.
GGGTTGTACATGTAGAGCCAGAACTTCGCCGTCACGACGAAGGAGATGCTCATCGGCAGGAGGTAGATAGTGCGGAAGGTGTTCTCGAAGCGGACCCCGCGGTCGAGGAGGATCGCCATCAGGAGACCCAAGGCGAGACAGGCCGCCGAGAACCCCACCATCAGCACCAGCGTGTTCTGGAAGGAGTTCCATATCGGCTGGACCGTCAGGTCGGACCAGCCCGGCGTCCCGCCGGTGAAGGCGACGACGTAGTTCTCCAGGTCGAGGTTGCCGTAGTTCGGCGTGCCGACGTCCGTGTGGTCCGTCAGCGAGAGGACGAAGTTCCAGAGGACGGCACCGTACACGAACAGGCCGACCAGGAGGAAGGGTGGAAGCCAGAACAGCGCCGACCGGACGGCCTCGCGGTCCCACAGAGACTCCGTGGACGTCTCTGCGGCGACGGCCGCCGCCCGCTCCGCGGTCGCACCGCTTCCGTCGGTCCGGAGGTCGTCGCCTCCCGTGGTGCGGTCTCGCAGTCGCTCCAGCAGGTCACGCATGGGAGAGGTGAACGCCCCGAGTCAGTTGAAGGCGTTCGTCAGTGCCTGTGCAGTCCCCTGCGGATTGTAGCTCTCGAGGAAGCCGCTGAAGGCGTCGAGAACGTTGGTCCGGACGTTCGGAGCGATGCCCAGGCCGTGCTGGATGGACGGCGGCTGGTTGTCGGCGTTGGTGAAGTCGTCGAACTGGTCCTGCTGGAAGGTGTTGAGGTCGGAGACGTCGGCGTCCTGCCGCGGCGGAATCGAGCCCTTCTTCTCGTTGAACAGGACCTGTCCCTCCGGGGTGCCGCAGTAACTCAGGAACGTCTTCGTCGCCTCCGGCGACGGGTTGTCGGCGAAGTAGGGGAACGAGTCCATGTTCAGGAGGTAACTGCCCTCCGTGCCGGGGTAGGTGACCTGGCCCCAGTCGTCGCCGTAATTGAAGTCGTCGGCGTTGCTGTAGGCGCCGGCCGCCCAGTCTCCCTGGTGGATGAAGGCGGCGTCGCCCTCCATCACCATCGTGTTCGCCTCGGTGAAGCTAATCGAGGAGGAATCCTCGGGGTAGTACTCCCGCAGTTCGACGACGTTCTCGAGGGCAGCCTGCACCTGTGCGGCGTCGCCGTTGCCCTGGAGGAACGCCTCGTAGCCGTCGATGCCGGCCTCGGCGAGGAAGACGGTCTCCCACAGCTGGACAGTGGACCACGAGCCGCTGGTCTGCTGTGCGAACGGCACCGCGTCGGTGTTCTCTTGGACGGCCTGGCTGGCCTCCACGACGTCCGCGGGCGAGGACAGCGACGACGGGTCCACGCCGGCCTCCTCGACGACCGCGGTGTTGTAGAACAGGTTGTTGATGCGGTGGATATTCAGCGGGACGGTGACGTACTCTCCGTCTAGCTGGGCCTGTCGCTTCGGTCCGGGGAGGTAGTTGTCCCGGAGTTCGGAGGTCCAGACGTCCTCGCCGATGCTCTCGTAGGCGTCACCGAACTTCTGGAGGGTCTTGCCCGGCCACGTCTGGAAGGTGCTCGGCGGGTCGCCGGACTGCAGGCGGTTCGAGACCACCTGGTCGAGGTTCGAGCGGGCGGCACCGTTGACGGGGTCCTCGCTGAACTCGATGTCGGGGTGTTCCTCCCGGAACCCCTCGATGAGCGCCTCGATGGCGGCGTTGCCGTCGCCCTCGGACCAGGCGTGGAGCAACTGAATCTCGTTGGTGTCGCCGGAGCCGCCGGCACAGCCGGCGAGACCGGCCAGACCGGCGGCGGCGGTCGATTTGAGAACGGTACGACGGGATATCGTCGAGTTGGTGTCTGTCATCGTGTTCGCTGTTGGCGATCGGGTGTCTGCATGTCGGTTCACTGCCGAGGGTCGCTCCGGTGTGGCTTGTATGCCAATGCCTCTCATAGAATTCAACCCGATATCGAGTAAATCTTGCGATTCCCTCCGGAGTCGGCCGGAATCGCGGGGAACGGACCGGCAGTCACGACGGACGGACCGGACGCAGGCGGCCCGCGGGTCGCGACCACGATTCGCCAGAGAGCGGCGGTCAACCACCGTGACCGGCGTCGTGTACCGGCATTCGTTCGCTACCGCGATACGGCCCTCTCTTGGTTCGGACCGTCACCCGCGACGACACGCTCGACCTCGGCCGGAGTGACCGCGGCCACGTCGCCGGGGATCGACCGCTTCAGCGCCGCCGTCGCCGTGCCGTACTCGAGCGCGACCGGCACGGCGTCACCACGGAGTCGCCGGGCGAGAAAGCCCCCGACGAAGGCGTCACCCGTCCCCACGGCGTGTGCCGACGTGGCCGGGAACGCTCCCTGCTCGTGGACCGTCCCGTCGTGGAACGCGACCGCCCCCTCGTCGCCCCGAGTCACCACGACCGTCTCCGCGCCGTACTCGGCCGCCAGGTCCGCCGCGACCGCCGGGGCCGCCCCCTCGCGCTCCAGGACGGTCGCGGCGTCTCGCCGCGCGACGACGAGGACGTCCACCAGCGGGAGGAAGTCGGACAGCGTCTCCCGGGCCGCCGTCGCACGCCAGAGCTTCGACCGGTAGTTCACGTCGAAGGTCGTCGTCGTTCCCGCGTCGCGGGCGGTCGCCAGCAGTTCGGCCGTCGTCCGCGCAAGCGTCGGCGACAGCGCCGGCGTGATGCCCGTGACGTGGACGGCGTCGGCCGCCCGCACCCGGTCCAGCGAGAGGTCGTCCGGCGCCGCCTCCCGGACCGGCGCTCCCTCGCGGTCGTACACCACCGTCGTCTGCCGCGGCGCGGGCCCACGCTCCAGGTAGTACGTCCCCTGTCTGCCGGTGTCGCTCCACGCGACCAGCGGTTCGACGCCGTGTGCGCGGAGGGCGCCCGTCACGCGCCGGCCGAGCGGCGAGTCCGGCAGGACCGACGTCCACGCCGCGTCGAGACCCAGTCGAGCGGCCGCTATCGCGACGTTGCTCTCCGCGCCGCCGACGCGCACCGCCAGCGAGTCGGCCGTCTCGAGTCCATCCTCGCCCGGCGGGGCCAGTCGCAACATCGTCTCGCCGGCCGTGACCAGGGAGGGCCGGGTCGGGTCGTCACCGCCGGCGCTCATGCCGGGTCGAACAGCGTCTCGCCCGCGACGAGGTGGTCGGCCACCACGTCGCGGTCGAGGGTGACGCCCAGTCCCGGTCGCTCGGGCACCGTGACGCGGCCGTCCTCGATGACCGGTTCCGCGACGAGGTCGCCCCACCAGTCGAGTTCGTACGAGTGGAACTCCAGGGCGAGGGTGTTCGGCACCGCGGCGCCGACGTGGGCGCCCGCCATCGTCCCCACCGGCGAGGCGACGTTGTGCATCGCCACGGGAACGTAGTAGTCCTCGGCACGGCTGGCGATTCGCTGGGTCTCGCGCATCCCGCCGACCTTCGGCAGGTCCGGCGCGAGGACGTCCACCGCCTGCTCCTCGATCAGTCGGCGGTGGCCGTGTGTGCGGTACACGTTCTCGCCGGCGGCGATGGTCGTCGTCGTACTCCGGGTCACCTCCCGCTGGACGTCGTGGTTCTCCGGCGGGACGGGATCCTCCAGCCACCAGACGTCGTACTCCGCGAGGCGGTCGGCGAGGCGTCGGGCGCTGCCGGCGTCGTACGACCAGTGACAGTCGAAGGCGACGTCGGCGCGGTCGCCGACCGCCTCGGTGACCGTCT
>CAZEIO010000133.1:0-5647 GCA_964512525.1 uncultured Halobacteriales archaeon | reverse complement strand
GCCTGCCGGTACACCTGCACCTACTGCACGTACTACGACCCGCCGGGGCAGGCCGAACTCATGTCGCCCGAGGAGATACGGGCGGTGGTCCGTCGGGGCGCCCGTGCCGGCTGTACCGAGGCGCTGTTTACCTTCGGCGACGACCCGGACGACCGCTACGACGCCGTCCACGCACAACTGGCCGAGTGGGGCCACGACTCGGTTCACGACTACCTCCGGCGGGCCTGCGAGATAGCCATCGACGAGGGGCTGTTGCCCCACTCGAACCCCGGCGACCAGACCCGCGAGCAGATGGCCCGGGTCGCCGACGTGAACGCCTCGATGGGCGTGATGCTCGAGACGACGGCGGACGTCCGCGCCCACGGTGGGCCGCGGGCGAAGTCGCCGGGCCAGCGCCTGCACACCATCCGCACGGCGGGCGAACTCGGCGTCCCGTTCACGACCGGTATCCTCGTCGGCATCGGCGAGGACCGACGCGACCGCGCTCGGAGCCTGCTGGCGATTCGAGACCTCCACGAGCGGTACGGGCATGTCCAAGAGGTGCTCGTCCAGCCGGTGGTCGAGAACGACCGCTGGCGGGGCGGGACGCCGGACCTCGCGACGCTGCGTCACGCCACGGCGATGGCGCGGCACGTCCTCCCGGAGTCGGTGTCGGTGCAGGTCCCGCCGAACCTCGCGCCGGTTCGGGACGTCCTCGACTGCGGCGTGGACGACCTCGGCGGCGTCTCGCCGGTCACCGACGACCACATCAACCCCGACCACGCGTGGCCGGCGGTCCGGGAACTGGAGGCCGTCGCCGACGAGGCGGGTGTCCCGCTCTCGGAGCGACTGCCGGTGTACCGTCGCTTCCTCCCCGACGGCCTCGCCACGGACGACCGGGGAGACGAGACACCCGGAGTGGTCGCCGACGGCGGCGACGGCTGGGTCTCCGACCGGGTGCTCGCGGCCGTCCGCGGCGACGACGAGGCCGGCCACCGCTACCGGGCGGTGCTGGCGACGCCGGGGGGCTGACCGCGACGCGGGTCCGGAACCAGAACGGACTTGTCCCGTCCCGCCGACCGTGACGGCGTGCACAGAGTCATCGGCGAGCGGTCTCTCGCGGCGACGTCGGTGGACGAGGAGACGGCGCTGTCGCTCTACCGTGACATGGTGCGTGCCCGCCAGTTCGACGAGCGTGCGCTGGCGCTCCAGCGCCGCGGCTGGATGTCGGGCTACCCGCCGTTCGCCGGACAGGAGGCGTCACAGGTCGGGACGGCCCACGCGCTCGGCGAGCGAGACTGGCTGGCGCCGACGTACCGCTCGAACGCCCTGCAGATAGCTCGCGGCGTCCCGATGTCCGACGTCCTCCTCTTCCGCCGGGGCTACCCCGAGTTTCACTCCGACCACGACCTGCCACACCTGCCGCAGGCGGTGCCCATCGCAACGCAGATTCCACACGCCGTCGGTCTCGCGATGGCGATGAACTACCGCGACGGGACGATGCTCCCGGCGGACGACGGCGACGAGCCGCGGTCGGCGCTCGACACCCTCGACTCGCTCGCGGCGATGGCTCCCGACGACCCGACCGACGGCGACCGCTCCGCGGTCGCCTGCTACCTCGGCGACGGTGCCACGTCGGAGGGAGACTTCCACGAGGGGCTGAACTTCGCGGGGGTGTTCGGCGCGCCGGTACTCTTCCTCTGTGAGAACAACGGCTGGGCCATCTCGCTGCCGCGGGAGCGCCAGACGGCGTCGGCGACCATCGCGGGCAAGGCGTCGGCCTACGGCTTCGACGGCGGACAGGTGGACGGCAACGACCCGCTCGCCGTCCTCGAGTTCGTCCGGGCAGCCCTCGACCGGGTGCGGGCCGGCCAGCCCGTCCTCGTGGAGTCGCTCACCTACCGGCAGGGCGCGCACACGACGAGTGACGACCCGAGCCGGTACCGCGAGGCAGCCGCCGACCTGCCCGACTGGCGCACCCGCGACCCGGTAAAGCGGTACGAGGCGTTCCTCCGCGAGGAGGGCGTCCTCGACGACGAGACGGTCGCCGCGGTCGAGACGGCCGCCGAGGAGGAACTGGCCGCGGCGGTCGAGACGGCCGAGTCGGTGCCGGACCCGGACCCGGCCGACGTGTTCGACCCGGTGTACGAGACGCTGCCGCCGCGACTGCGCGCACAGCGTGAGGCCGTACTCGAGCGAGCGTCGAGCGAGGAGTAGGCTGGGACGGCCCGGACGCGGAGAACTGTACGTGACCGCGTGACCCGTCGCGGTCCGGAGACTCAGCTCAGTGAGACGTAGGTGCGGGTGTCGGCGACGCCCTGGACGGCCTGGATCTCGGTCGAGGCGGCCTCGAGCAGGTCGTACACCTCGTCTCCCTCGACCTCGACGACGATGTCGTAGTCACCGGCGACGACGTGGCCCTCGAGGACGCGGTCGAGCGCCACTATTCGCTCCAGAACGTCCATCGACGTGGCCACCCCCGTCTCGACCATGATGACCGCGTGAACCATCACCGAGCGCTACTCCGACTCGGGACAAAAGCCTTTGCCCCGGCCCGACCGCGGGGACGAAGTTATTTGAGGAGGCCTGTCATACCCGTCTGCATGAAGTTCGTCATCGTCGGCGCCGGGCGCGTCGGACTCCGCACGGCCCGCGTGCTGGACGAGGAGGGCCACGACGTCACCGTGGTCGAGACCGACCCGGTGCTGGCGGACCGGGCCCGGGACGGCGGCCTCGCGGTCGTCGAGGGCGACGGCAGCCGCGAGTCGGTCCTCCTCGATGCGGGCGTCGAGGACGCCGACGCACTCGGGGCACTGACGGGCGACCTGAACGTCAACTTCGCGGCCTGCACCGTCGGCAACCACTACGATGCCCGCACCGTCATGCGTATCGACGAGGACTACCGCGAGGACATCTACCGGCGCTACACTGCCGAGGTGGACGTGACGATCTACCCCGAGCGACTCGGTGCCATCGGCGCGAAAAACGCCCTCCTCGGCGGTACTATCCGCGCGGTGGCCGACATCGCACAGCACCTCCAGATAGTCGAGTTGACGGTCACCGAGGCGTCGCCCACGCGGGGCTACACGATCAGCGAACTCCAGTTGCCCGCGAACGCCACGGTGGTCGCCTTCGGCAAGGCCGACGGCCCGCTCGGTCTGCCCGACCCCGACGAGTCCCTCGAGGCCGGGGACGAGCTCGTCGTCCTCGCGGACTTCGACGTCCTCGACAGCGTCCGCCAGATAGTCGTCGGCGAGTCGCGTGCCGCCGAACTCGCGGAGAGAGGTGTCTGAGATGGTCGTCGCCTACGCCATGGTGAAGGCGAACACCGGCGAGGCCGACCGCCTCCGCGACGACGTCGCCGCGGTGGCTGGCGTCACCGACGTCCACATCGTCGCCGGCGACATCGACCTCATCGCCAAACTCGACGTGGGCACGCCCGCCGAGGTGAAAGACGTCGTCGCGAACCAGATACAGGGACTCGCCGGCGTCGAGAACACCCAGACGTACGTCGCGATGGAGTGAGTCGCGCCGTACCGCCGCCCCGGTCCTACCGCTGTTGGGCCGGTCTCACCCGATATCTCTCGACTTCGTTACCGTTCAGGCGCAAAATAAATATCAGAAATCTATACCTACCGGGAGCCCTCTAGGCCGATAGGAGGGGGGAAGAGAGTGAGTACAACGCGTCCACCGACCGAGTCGAACGGGAGCGTACCCGGCGACGTCAGCCGCGACGATGTCTTCGAGGTACTGAGCAACCGCCGCCGCCGGTACACGCTACAGTATCTGGGGCAGCAACCGAACCGCACGGCCGACCTCTCCGCGGTGGCAGAACAGGTCGCCGCCTGGGAGGCGGGCGTGGACCTCGACGCCGTGGAGTACGGCGATCGTAAGTCCGTCCGCGTCTCACTACACCAGCACCACGCGCCGAAGATGGCCGAGGTGGGTGTCCTCGATTACGACGAGGGCCGCGGGACGCTCGCACTCACCGACGCCGCCGCGGACCTCGAACCGGTTCTCGCCGCCCGGGCCGGGCCGACGAGCGACGCGGACCACCTCGACCGGCGCGGGTCGGACCCGGACCGCGAGACGCGTCTCGCTGCGGTCGCCGTTCTCTCGACGGCGCTCGTGACGGTCGGTGCGCTGGGGGTGGTCCCGGGACTGACTCGGGCGACGACGACGCTCTTCGCCGCCGGCCTGTTCGGCGGCTACGGCTGCTGGGTGCTCGCACACCGCCGTGACCGGGTGCTGGACGCCCTGCGCCGCGGCGAGTAACGACCAGTTACGGCGGTGCAGGCGTCGCCTTCGTTCCCCGCAACGAGTTCATACCTAAGTGCGACCGACGTAGTCAGTATTTCGATGGCGACTCCTGCCACCGACGACGGTTCCGCCGACCCCATCGTCCGACTCCGGGTCGAACAGGGCGGCGTTACCGTCGAGAAGGCACTCCTCGAACGGGGAGACGTGATCGGCGTCTGGTTCCGACTCACCGCGAACAGCAGGGCCGGACGCGAGGTCCACCTCGTGGAGGAACTGCCCGACGAGATCACACAGGCGGACGTCGGCCTGCACCCCGAGTACGAGGGCGACGACTGGCGGCGCGGTCCCGGCCGTCTCCACCTCGAGACGGTCGCCGACCAGAGTCCGACAGTGACGATGTACGCCGTCCGGAATCTGGACGTGACGCCGGCTACCCTCGCCACTCCGCCGACCGTTCGCGCGGTGACGCCGCGAGATCGCTCGCTGACGTCGTAGCGGTCGTCTCGCACTCGTCGCCGCCGTCGTCCGCCGAGAGCGGGGCGAGAGCGCGACCGCCCTAGAAGTAATCGACGATCTGGGGCAGTTCCAGCTTCATCCCCTTGCGCTCGCGGATCTCCATTATCTGCTCGCGCTGGAGGTTGTCGGCCATGACCTGGAAGCCGGCGTTCTCGGTGTTCCACGAGGCCCGGCCCTCGGTAGCAGAGCGGATGTCCGAGGAGAAGCCGATCATCTCCTCGACGGGCGCCTCGCCCTCGACGACCATGAGGTCTCCCTCCTGGTACATGTCCTCGACGCGGCCACGGCGACCCTGAATCTCGCCGCTGGCGGCCCCCATGTGCTCGCTGGGCACGTCGATGCGGACGTCCTGCATCGGCTCCAAGAGGCGAATCTCGGCGTCGATGAGGGCGTTGTGGACCGCCTCGCGCATCGCGGGGATGACCTGGGCGGGCCCGCGGTGGATGGCGTCCTCGTGCAGGCGGGCGTCGTGGAGTCGGACGAGCGCGCCCTCCACGGGTTCGGCCGCGAGCGGTCCCTCCTCCAGTGCCTCCTCGAACCCCTCGAGGACGAGTTCCATCGTCTCGTTGAGGTGCTGAATCCCTTTCGTGTCGTCGATGACGATGTTCGTGCCGAAGATGTCCTCGACCTCCTGGGAGGTGTCCTTGCCCATGTCCCCCTCCTGGAGCACCTCCCGCCTGTCCTGCTCGGGCATGTCCATCGAGATCTCGCCGAGCTTCATCTGGTCGACGATCTCGTCGTCGAGCGGTTCGACGCTCATGTAAAAGCGGTTGTGACGGTTGGGCGAGATTCCCTCGACCTCCCGGGACTCCTCGCGAGGGGTCTCCCGGTAGACGACGATCGGCTCGCCGGTACGCACGGGGATGCCCTGGTTGCGCTCGATGCGCTGGGT
>CAZEIO010000132.1:4348-5651 GCA_964512525.1 uncultured Halobacteriales archaeon | reverse complement strand
ACGTGGCCGACGGCGTCGGGGAGGCGGTCACCACGGCGACGCCGGTCCCCTTGGTTGCCTCGAGGACGGCCCGCACCGGGTCGTCACCGACCGTGCGAGGGCACGACCCGTCACGCTCCGGAGTTCGCCGCCCGGACCTGCGCTGGTCCCCGGACATCGCCCCCCGCCCGTCAGGTAGGGCTGTCCCGCGTCCGTCCCCGTCGATGCGGCGGCTCCGCCGTCGCTGTCGGGTGGTCCGTCGGACGCGTCACCGGGTTGCGAGCGAAGTGACAACGACGTGTCGTCACCCGCGGCGTCGTCGCCCGACGGCGAGAATCACGACGAGGGCACCGACGACGAGGACTACCCCGAAGCCGGGCAGTGCCAGCTGGTCACCGGGGCCGGCCGCGGGCGTCTCGGTCTTGGTCGCCGTCGCGGTGTCGGTCGGCGTCTGGACGGCCGGGGCGGAACTGCCCTTCCGGAGACCGATTCGGGTGTCCACCGGCTCGCCGGCCACCTCGAGAGGCGGTTCGCCGTCGAACTCGCCGTCGCCGTCGTCGCCGGTGAGCTGGACGTACACACCGAAGTACTGGCGCTGGTCCGTCACGAACTCCTCGTCGATGGGCACCGTGACATTCTCGCTGACGCCGGCCTCGACGGGTGCGGTGCCGACGACTGCGCCGGGGTCGCCGCCCTCGACGGCACGGAGGACCACGTGGCCGTCCTCGGATGCGGCGACGGTGGCGACGGTGACGGTCCCGTCGGCGACGCTCTCGGAGGACTCCGACGGCGCGGAGACGAAGACGGGCCGGTCGCCCGCCCGCACCGCCACCTGCGACGCGGCGTCCGAACCGAACGAACCCATCGGGGGATCGTCGTCGGGGTCGAACTCGCCGTCGCCGTTGTCCTCGTGGAGCACGACCCACACCGTCGTCTCGTCGTCCGGCAGCGAGTCGAGGGGAACTCCGAGGTTGGCGTGGAAGCCGTCGGTGACGCTCGCGACGCCCAGCACGGCCCCCGGTTCGCCGCCGTCGTCCCGGTGGACCACGACGTGGGCGTCCTGCGAGACGAACACGGACTCGACGACCAGTTCGTCGGTCGCGACCTGTGGGCCGACGCTGACGTGGTTGCCGTGGCCGGCCACCAGCGCGGCCGACCCGACGAGCACGACGAGGGCGACCACGACGGCGACGCCGCGGGTCACTCGCCCGGGCACCAGCCGTCTCGACCGGTCTTCAGTCATCGTCGGCGCTGGGCGGTCCTCGAACAAAGGGCTATCGCACCCGTCCCGTGGCTCCGGCGGTCGGTTCCGCCCCGGCAGGCC
>CAZEIO010000132.1:2355-4248 GCA_964512525.1 uncultured Halobacteriales archaeon | reverse complement strand
CCGGCAGGCCCTGCGGTCGGCGGCTCTCCCGTCTCGACCGCAGGCCACCCGCTGTCAGGCGATGTCGCGACTCGTGTCCACGCTGACCCGCCGGCCGAGGTCCACCGAGACGGGGTCGTCGGGGAGTCCGCCGCCCCGGAACTTCCGCACGATCAAGTAGGACTCGACGCTGTTGTGGTCGGCCTCCGTGTGCAGTCGCCACACCATGTCGGCTATCCCGAGGGTCTGCTGGCGCACCCGCTGTCCCTCGCCGACGGAGGGCGCGAGCAACAGTGCGACCCCGCCGACGTTGGTGAGGTGTCGCTGCAGGTCGTTGAGGAACTTCACGTAGCGGTCACCGCCGCGGTCCTCGAGCGGCGTCACCGGGTCAACCACGACGTTCGCCTCCGTGTCCACGAGCTCGACGATGTCCGAGCAGTCCCGGACCGGCGTGTCGAACCCGACGTCGCGGACGGTGTAGTCCGCGTCGGGGACGACCTCACCGAGTTCGTCGCGGACGGCGTCCCCAGAGCGAAGCGTCGAGACGTACACCGACGGTCGCTCGGTCATGAACGACCAGACCAGCGGCTCGACCTGTGCACCCGGCGGCGACTCGACGGCGACGATGGACCCCGACGGGATGCCGTCCTCGCCGTCCGGCCCCCGGATCTGGCGGTCGAGTTCGCGCAGACCGGTCGATAGCGGTGCCACGGACGACGGTTCTGGTCGTTCCAGCGACAAAATTCTGGCGCCGACTCGCCCGCGTGGGGGAACCCTGAAATGCACCGCCTGCCTCCGTTCGAGTATGAGCGCCGACCAGGACGCCGTCACCCTCGAGGTCAGGGGGGCCGAGAAGCGCGACGCCGGCCGGGGCATCGCTCGCCTGCCGGAGTCGGCCCGCCGGGCGGTGGGGGTCATCAGCGGCGACACGGTCATCATCGACGGCGAACGGGCGACGGTGGCGAAGTACTGGCCGGGCGGCGTGGACATGCCCGAAGGCATCGTCCGCATCGACGCCGACACCCGGGCCAACGCCGGCGTTTCCATCGGTGACGAGGTCACGATCCGCCAACGTGCGGTCGAGGAGGCGGACACCATCACGCTCGCTTACCCGCCCTCGCTCGAGGACGTGGACATCGGCCTGATTCGCCGGGCGGTGAAGTCCGACCTGCGGGACCGACCGGTCAAGAGCGGCGAACAGGTCCACCTCGAACGGATCACCGACGCGGCCTTCCAGGTGACCAACACAAACCCCTCCGGGCCGGTGCTCATCACCGAGACGACGACCGTGCTGACGGACCCGTCCTCGTACAGCGACACCGAGGGCCCGGCCGGTACCGCCGGCGGCGACGACGGCGACGACGGCGTCGAGACCGACGACACTGGCACCGTTACCTACGAGGACATCGGCGGTCTCGACGACGAACTCGAGCAGGTCCGGGAGATGATCGAGGTCCCGCTGAACGAACCCGAGGTGTTCCAGCGTCTCGGCATCGAGCCACCGAAGGGCGTCCTCCTGTACGGTCCGCCGGGCACCGGCAAGACGCTCATCGCGAAGGCCGTCGCCAACGAGGTGGACGCCGAGTTCATTTCCATTCCCGGCCCGGAGATAATGTCGAAGTACAAGGGCGAGTCCGAGAAGCGCATCCGGGAGACGTTCGAACGGGCACAGGAGAACGCCCCCGCGATCATCTTCTTCGACGAGATAGACGCCATCGCCGGCAAGCGCGACGACGAGTCCGACGTCGAGAACCGCGTGGTCGCCCAGTTGCTCTCGCTGATGGACGGTCTCGACCCCCGGGGTGAGGTCATCATCATCGGCGCCACCAACCGGGTGGACACGCTCGACCCCGCGCTCCGCCGGGGCGGCCGCTTCGACCGCGAGATCGAGATCGGCGTCCCCGACGCGACCGG
>CAZEIO010000132.1:0-2345 GCA_964512525.1 uncultured Halobacteriales archaeon | reverse complement strand
GACCCACGGCTTCGTCGGCGCCGACCTCCACGCGATGGTGACAGAGGCGGCGATGACGGCACTGCCGCGCTTCCGCGAGGCCGGCGACGAGTACGAGGAGCCGTCGGCCGCCGACCGCGAGACCGAGAACGGCGAGACGCCGCCGGACCGCGGTCCGGCGGTGACGCGGTCCGACTTCGAGGCCGCGATGGCGGCCGTCGAACCGAGTGCCATGCGGGAGTTCGTCGCCGAGGCGCCGACCACCACCTTCGACGACGTCGGCGGTCTCGAAGACGCAAAGCAGACGCTCACCGAGGCCGTCGAGTGGCCGCTGACCTACGACGCCCTGTTCGAGTCCACGAACACCGACCCGCCGTCGGGCGTCCTCCTCCACGGGCCGCCCGGCACCGGCAAGACGACGATGGGACGGGCACTCGCGGGCCAGACGAAGGTGAACTTCATCCACGTGGACGGGCCGGAACTCATCGACAAGTACGTCGGCGAGTCGGAGAAGGCAGTCCGCACCGTCTTCGACCGGGCCCGCCAGGCCGCCCCGACGGTCGTCTTCTTCGACGAACTCGACTCCATCGCGGGCACCCGCGGCGCCGGCACCCACGAGGTGACCGAGCGGGTCGTCTCACAGTTGCTGACCGAGATGGACAACATCGCAGACAACCCGAACCTCGTGGTCCTCGCGGCCACCAACCGCCGCGAGGACATCGACCCCGGTCTCCTCCGACCGGGCCGTCTGGACACCCACATCGAGGTCCCGGCGCCCGACGCCGACGCCCGCCGGGAGATTCTCGAGGTCCACACCCGCGGCAAGCCGCTGGCGAACGACGTGGACCTCACGGCGATGGCCGACCGCCTCGAGAACTACACTGGCGCCGACATAGAGGCCATCGCCCGCGACGCCTCGATGCGGGCCATCCGCGAGACCGCGACCGCACACGGCCCCGCGGAGGCGAACCGTCGCGCCGGCGAGGTGGTCGTGACGAAGGCCCACTTCGACGCCGCCATCGACAGGGTCGAACCCACGCTCGGGTAGGTCTCGCGCCGCCGACTCGCTCTGTACGCCGGCCGTCAGTCCGTCGCGACTGCCGGGACTGCGTCCGTCGCCGCTCGTTCGCCGAAGGCGTCTGGCGGGACGAGCACCGTCTCGCCGGCACGGACCCGCTCGCCCGGTTCGACGGCGAGGTCGGCCGGCCCGACGCCCCGTGGCAGGAGTACGTCCGTCCGCGAGCCGAAGGCGATGTGGCCGATCCGGTCGCCGCGTCGCACCCGGTCGCCGGCGACGACGTACGGCCTGATACGCCGGGCGACCGCGCCGACGAGCATCGTCACCCGGAGGCCGTCGAAGTCCACGTGGACGCGTTCGTTCTTCTCGGCACGGGCCAGTTGTGCCGGCCAGTGGCTCCCGGACTCGCGGTCCACGTGGACCACCCGCCCGCCCACGGGAGCGCGAGTGACGTGGACGTCCGCCGCCGAGAGGTAGATGCCGACGCGGACCCGGCCGGGGTCGTCGTCGTCCCACTCGAGGACGCTGACGGTCCCGTCCGCGGGCGCGAGCAGTCCCCCCGGTGGTGGGTCCCTGTCGGGGTCGCGGTAGAAGTACAGCACGCCGCCGGCGAGCGCGAGGAGGGCCGCGCCGACCGGGGGCAGGGCGACGGTCGCCGGCAGCGCGGCGACGACGAGGAGACCGGCGATCCAGCCGCCACCCGGCGCGAACGAGGTGGTCACCATCGCCGAAACCCTCGGCGGCCCGGGGTGTAACCGTTGTGCTTGCCGACCGCTCCTACTCGACGACGACCAGTGGATCGCCCATGTCCACCGACTCCCCTTCCGTGACGGACACCTCGGTGACGGTGCCGCCACGGGTGGCCTCGATGTCGTTCTCCATCTTCATCGCCTCGAGGACGAGCAACACGTCCCCCGACGCGACGGTGTCGCCCGGTTCGACCTCGACCGACAGCACCGTCCCCTGCATGTCGGACTCGACTCGCTCGCCGGTGACGCCCTCCGCGCCGCCGCTCGCCGCCGGGGAGTCGCTCCCGCCACCCCCGTCACCACCGCCGCCGTTGCCGCCGCTCCCGCCCGTCGTCGCGCCGGCGGCGGCCCCTCCGACCGGGAGCGTCGCGCCGCGCTCCTCTAAGTCCACGTCGAAGCGCTTGCCGTTGACCTCGACCGTGAACTCGCGGCGGACGACCTCGTCGTCGTCACCGCCGCCGACGTCACCCGGTCCGTACCGCTCGACGGCGTCGTCGATGCGCTCGGGGTCGAGGTGCTCGTCGAGGTACTTCGTCGTGTGCTCGCTGTTCACGAAGGTGTCGTCCGACAGCATCAGGCGGTGGAAGGGGATCGTCGTG
>CAZEIO010000131.1:0-5658 GCA_964512525.1 uncultured Halobacteriales archaeon | reverse complement strand
ACTTCGGCATCACGATGTCCATCATCACGATGTCCGGCTCGTGTTCCTTGTACAGTTTCACTGCCTCGGCCCCGTTCTCGGCCTTCTCGATTATCTCGTAGTCGTCCTCGAGGATCTGCCCCAGTAGATTGCGCATGAAGTGGGAGTCGTCCACGATGAGGACCTCTTTCGCCATCCGTGTTTCACCGGCGGAGGCTACCGCAGGACGAGATATAAATGCTGTTGCCCGCCAACGACCGGGTCGCGGGCGTCACGGACCCGTCTCTGCGGCCAGTTTTTCCGGGTGACGAGGGGCCGCGTGTCACGTTCGCGACAGCGCCTCCCGGCCCATCGGGCGACGCCATCCGCGACCGCGTGGCGGCGTGAGTGCGCCGCCGTCGGGGAGTAAGGTTATGTGTGTTCGCGGCCGACGGCGAGACGAACGGAGATGTCCGGAGAACTGCCGGAGGAACTGACCGGCATCGACGTCGAGGCCGACTTCATCGCCGACGAGGAGGAGACGGGGACGGTAGAAGTCGAGGAACCCGAGGAGGAGACCGAGCGTATCACCGTCTTCGAACTGGGCGGCGAACTGTACGGCGCGCCCGTCCTCGACGTTGACGAGGTCGTCGAGACGTCCGCACTCACCCGCGTCCCCCGGACCGCCGAGGCCGTGGACGGCATCATGGACATCCGCGGTGCCATCACCGTCGTCGTCAACCCGTGGGTCCACCTCGACCTCCCCGACCCACCGCGGGAGTGGGAGGAGCAACTCGTCGTCGCCTTCCAGACGGACGACGGCGAACAGCCGGTGGGCGTCCGTATCGACCGCATCGTCGGCGTCGAGGCCATCGCCGTGAGCGACGTGGACCACGACGACCCCGGCGACGCTCCGAACGCCGACAGCCCACTCGTACAGGGCGTCGCCCGTCGGCGCGAGGGTGACGAGGTCACCGACCACGTCGGTCTCGTGGACGTCGATACGCTCGTCGAACGCTCGAGTCGTCACCCCCACCTGACCGCCGACGACTGACCGCACCGGCGGCACGAGTGCTCTCCGTCCTCGTCGCCACCGGTCCGGCCTCGCCTACGTCGGACGGCGGGCCCGGACGGTCAGGGCGATGCCGGCGAGGACCACGGCGCCGCCGACGACGGTGGGCGGCGGCGGCACCTCGGCGAGGAGGACGACCGCGAGGAGGGCGCTACCGATCGGTTCGCCGAGGAGGGTCACGCTCACCACCTCCGACTCGACGTGTTCGAGCGCCCAGTTGACGACCGTGTGCCCGAACAGACCGGGACCGAGCGCCATCGCCGCGAACAGCAGGTACTCCCGGGGCGGGTAGCCGACGAGGTACGATAGTACCGACCCCTCGGCGACGGTGCCCTGGACGACGACGAGAGCGAGAAGTACCGCCGACGCCGCCGTGTACACGACGGTGACGTAGGGAAACAGCGGCACCCGCTGGCGGAGACTTCGTCCGACGAGGACGTACGCCGCCATCATCATCGCGCCGACGACCGCGAGCGCGTTGCCGAGGGCGCTCTCGCCGACGACCGACCCGGGTTCGCCGAGGGCCATCACCGCCGCGCCGGCCACGGCGAGGAGGATACCGACGACCGCCAGCCTGCGCGGCGGTTCCCCGAGGACGAGGTAGGCACCGATGGCAACGAACACGGGCTGTGTCTGGACGAGCGTGACGGACGCGGCCACGGTCGTCAGTTCGACGCTGACGAACCACGAGAAGAAGTGGACCGCGAGTGCGGCGCCGGTGACCGTCGCTATCGCGAGGTCGCGCCGCGAGAGCGCCTCGAGCGCCGCCCGACCTCGTTCGCGACCGAGAGCGACGGGCGCGACCAGCGCGGTCATGAACAGCACGCGGTAGAACGCCTTGATGCCGTCCGGCGCGGCGCTGTACCGGACGAGGATGGCGGAGGTGGAGACGGCCGCGACCGCTACCGCGAGCGCGGCCATCGGAGCACGGGCGACCCGCTGGCGGAGTCCGAGCGAGGCCGTCGGTTCCACGCCGGAGGCACTCGTACCGGACTCGGAATCTGACACGGGCGGTCGTGGTGGTGCCGCGGGCTTAGGCGTGTCGCCAGCGGCGACGGACGGCGTCGCGCCGCGAGCGGAGCGGTCAGTCGCCGTCGTCCACCAGCGCCGCGAACGTCTCCGTGGCAGTGTCGGGCGTGTCGAAGTCGTGGAAGTGCTCGCCACGCTCCTTCGTGAGGACGTTCAGCGCCGCCGCGGCGCCGTCGCCGGCGGAGATGATCGCCTGCCACTCCTCGGCCCTGACCATGGCGCCCGTCGCGTAGGCGTCGGTGACGGAGGTCTCCATCGTCACGTCCACCTCTACGACGTCCTCGTCGGTGAACACACAGCCAAGCGACTCCGCGAGGTCGCGGCTGGCACCCGTCGCGAGGATCAGGTACGAGGCGGTGTGTTCGCCGTCCTCGGTGGTCACGGTGAACCCGTCGTCGGACGACACGTCGGTCACCGCCGTCTCGTGACGCTCGGCGCCGAAGTCATCAACCTGCTGGCGGGCCGTCTCGAGGAAGGCGTCTCCCCCTACGGAGCCGACCCCGAGGTAGTTGAACAGGTGGGCGCTGTGCATCCAGGTGTCGTCGGTGTCGAAGACGACCGTGCCGAGGCCGTTTTTCGCCGTGAACAGTGCCGCACTCAGGCCGGCGGGGCCGCCGCCGACCACCGCGACGTCGTGTTCGGACATGTCGTTCGAATTGTATCCGCCAGCCCATAAGTCCGGGACACGCGGCAACGCGGGTCGCAGTCGGGACGGCGGCCGGGAGTCACACGCCGGTCTGGTCGGCCTCGAGGAGGTCCCGCGTGCGCCGATGACGGAAGCGAAACATCGGCTCGAAGCCGACGACGGCGAGTGGACTCGCGGCGGCCCCGACCCGGCCGCCGGGGAGGCGGTACTCCACGCGGTCTCGCGCCACCGTCGCGTCGCCGTCGGCGAAGAAAGAGTGGGTGTGGACCCAGTGCGCGAACGGTCCTTCGACCATCTCGTCCACGAAGCGAGCGGCCCCGTCGTCCTCCCGCCGTTCGGTGATGCGCGACGTCCACGACTGTCTCGGACCGACGTCGAACGGCCGCACGGAGAGGTCCACCTCCGACCCCTCGGTGAGTATCGGGGCGTCCCCGCCGTCGGAGGGTAGCGTCTCGCCGTCCGGACCGCGGACCGCCTCGACCCGGATGTTCAGCCACTCGGGCGTGACCGCGACCAGACCCTCCGTCGTGGAGTGGAAGTCCCACACCGGCGACAGCGGGGCCCGTATCCGCGTGGACCGCTCGTACACGCTCATCACCTCTGCTCGTGGAGTCACGAGTATGAACGCCTCGGTCGCCGGGCGGCTCCGACCGGAGAGGAAACCGTCTTGTCCCGGCCGCCGCAGCCACGTTCATGGCCGACGACAGCACGCCGGACCCGAGCGAGGGGGCGGACGCGGACGAGGGCGACGAACCGACCGACCGCGAGGTGGCCTGTTTCGAGGCGGGCGTGAAGTTCGGCTCGCTCTACCACCAGTTCGCGGGGACGCCCGTCTCGCCCGACAGCGTGGACGACCTGGCGCGGGCGGCCGAGAGCGCCATCGAGAACCAGCCACACTGCCGGTCCGTCCGGGTGGACCCCCGTCGCGAGGCCCTCGCGGAGGCCGCCGCGGTCCACGGCTACACGGAGTTCACCGGCGAGTTCGCCGAGGTCGAAATCGAGATAGAGCGCGAGGACGTCGCCGTCACGGCCGCGATGTCGATGACCGACGGCTACCCGCTGATGCGGGTGACGTCCGTCACGGAGACGACCGAGGAGCAGGACTGATTCGGTGCGGCGCCACGCTCGTCTTCTGCAGCGTGTGACGCGCCGTCAGACGGGCCGCGCTCGGCCGATTCACCCGGGTTTAAGCGGGGTGAGGCTGAACGAGACACCATGAGCCAGTCATCCCTGGACGACGACGAACTGTTCGGCGAGGCGGCGACCGAGATGCGAGACGACGTCGAGGAGGCCCTCGAGGCGGCCCGCGACACCCTCCCCGACGCCGAGGACTTCTGGGACGTCGAGGCAGAGAACGTCGTCGGCGCACTCAACGGCCTGAAGACCGGACTGGACGCCGGCGAGGCCGTCGAACACCTCCGCGACGCGAAGAAGTGGTTCACGATGGGGCAGCGTGCGGACGCCTTCGACGACGCCGACGACCTGGCCGAGGACATCGAGGAACTCGAGGCTCTCATCACCGACATCGAGACGGCGAGCGAGCGGGTGACCGACCTCGTGACGACCGTCCCCGGCATCCGCGACCGCCTCGAGGACGACGACTGACCTCTGGAGGATCCACGTCTCGGCGTCAGGCCTCGTGGTCGTCGCCTTCCTTCGGCGGTAACCCGCCTCGTTCGTCCAGTCCGGCGAGAAGCGTCGCGAGTGCATCCGCCGCGGTCGCGAGGAGGTGTTCGCCCGTCGCCGCGTCACCGACCGACGGGTCGCCGACGACGCCGTTCTCCGAGAACGTCTCGGTGTCGTGGGCCACGTTGACGCCGGCCACCCACTCCCCCCAGCGGTCGCTGGCGCCGTCGCGGGCGGCCGCGACGCGGTCCTCCCGGACCGACTCGGGCGCGATCGCCCGCAGGAGTGCCGTCTCGCGGCCGCCGCCGTGTCCCATCGGTGGAATCTCGACCGCATCACCGTCGCCGTCGGCCGCGTCCTCGACGTGGTCGAACCACGTGAACGCGACCGTCTGCGCGTCGCCGTCTCGGGAGAGGCGTGCGGCGACCTCTCGCAGGGCGTCAACGTTGCCACCGTGGCCGTTGACGAGGACGAGTCGGTCGAAGCCGTGGGCGGCGAGCGACCCGGCCGTCTCGCGGACGTAGGCGCGGAAGGTGTCGGGCGAGACCCACAGAGTGCCGGCGAAGGCGCGGTGTTCCTCGGCGACGCCGACGGGGACGGCGGGGCCGACGACCGGTCGCTGGCCGAAGGCGTCGGCGTAGCGGTCCGCGCCGGCGGCCGCGACGGCCTCGGCGGTCAGCACGTCCGTCCCGAGGGGGGCGTGGGGACCGTGCTGTTCGGTACTCCCGACGGGTAACAGTGCGAGGCGCGTGTCGGCGTCGGCGACGTCGGTCCACGTCGCGTCGAGGAGGTTCATGTGCCAACTCCGCGGGCGTCGGCCTTGTAGTTGGCCCGGGCGAAGGGGGTCGAACGTGGGTCGGAGGCGGGACGAAAGCGACGGGCCGAGTCGTCAGTCGTCGCTGGGACCGGCCTCGGCCTCCGCGTCGTCGGCGTCCACGTAGGCGCGACGCTGGGCGGCACGCTCGATGAACTCCTCTGGGAGCTCGTCGATTTCGCCCGCCTGAACTCCCCAGAGGTTCGCGTAGAGACCGTCGTTATCTAGCAGTTCCTCGTGGGTGCCGCGCTCTGCGATCCGGCCGTCCTCGAGGACGACTATCTTGTCGGCGTCCTTGATGGTCGAGAGGCGGTGAGCGATGGAAAACGTCGTCCGCTCGCTGGTGATGTCGTCGATGGAGCGCTGGATCAGCATCTCCGTCTCGGTGTCCACGTCGCTGGTCGCCTCGTCGAGGATGAGAATCTCGGGGTCCTTGAGGATGGCCCGGGCGATGGAGATGCGCTGGCGCTGACCGCCCGACAGCTTCACGCCGCGCTCACCGACCATCGTGTC
>CAZEIO010000130.1:0-5698 GCA_964512525.1 uncultured Halobacteriales archaeon | reverse complement strand
CGGTGCCGGCCTCCCACTCGATGCCGGCGTACACGTCCTCGGTGTTCTCCCGGAAGCTCACCATGTCCATCTGTTCGGGTGCCTTCATCGGCGAGGGGACGCCCTCGAGGTAGTAGGTGGGGCGAACGTTGGCGAACAGGTCGAGCGTCTGCCGCAGGGCGACGTTCAGCGAGCGGTAGCCCGCGCCGACCGGCGTCGTCAGCGGACCCTTGACGGCGACGCGGAAGTCGCGGATGGCCGCGACGGTGTCGTCGGGGAGGTGGACGTCCTCGCCGTAGCGGTCGCGGGCGCTGGCGCCGGCGTACAGGCGCATCCACTCGACCGACCGCCCGGTCGCCTCGGCGGCCGCCGAGAGGACGGCCTTCGCGGCGGGCGCCACGTCGGTCCCGATGCCGTCGCCGTGGATCACGGGGATAATCGGGTCGTCGGGCACGTCGAGTTCGCCGCTCTCGGGATCCACGAGTTCGATTGGGGTCCCGTCTGGAACCTCGACCTTGTCGTATGACATGGCCCCCCGTTCGGGCGGGGACGGTGTATATGTGCCGTCATCGAGTCGCCGCCGGCACGGGATACGGTAGCGCGTGACCGGCGCGGGAGACGACCACGGCCCGGGACCCGTGCCGGAGGCGGGCGGCGGGCCGGACGACGGGGCACCCGGGAGGTGCCGGGCCGCCTGCCGCGTTCGGGGGATTTAGGATCGTCCCCGGTGACCGACGGACATGGAGGTTCTCGTCCACGGCGGTGCCGGCGGAAGTCCCGACGACCCCGAGACGCGACAGGCGGTCCTCGACGACGCCGCCGCGGACGGTGCCGCGGCCGCGACCCCGCTGTCGGCCGTCGAGACGGCGGTGCGCGCCCTCGAGTCCAGCCCGATGTTCAACGCCGGCGTCGGGTCGGCCGTCCAGAGCGACGGGACGATTCGGACCGACGCGGGCGTGATGACGAGCGACCTCGCGGCGGGGTGTGCGTGCTCGATGGCCGGCGTCGAGCACGCGGTGAGCGCCGCCCGCGTCGTCATGGAGGAGACACCACACGTCCTCCTGAGCGACGAGCGGGCGGTGGCACTCGCCGAGGCGTACGGCGTCGAGACGGACCGGGACCTCTGGACCGAGCGGAGTCGCGAGCGGTGGGCAGAGGCCGACGCCCCGGCGACGGCCGACGCCGCCACGCAGTTGTCGTGGGTGCGTGACCGCTTCGGCGGCGAAGGCACGGACGAACGGGACGACCCGACCGACCACGACACGGTCGGCGCGGTCGCCCGCGACGGCGACGCCCTGGCGGCGGCGACCTCGACCGGCGGCCGCTGGTTCGCCCTCGCGGGCCGCGTCGGCGACGTTCCCCAGATCGGAGCGGGCGTGTACTGCAACGAGGCCGGCGCGGCGAGCGCGACCGGTGCCGGCGAGGACATCGCCCGCGTCAGCCTCACCCGCCGCGCCGTCGGCCTGATGGAGGCGGGCGCGACGGCATCGACGGCCGCCCAAGAGGCGCTCGCGGCGTTCGAGGACCGCACCGGATCGACCGCCGGCATCATCCTCGTCGGGGGCGAGGAACTCGGCAGCGCGTACAACAGCGACGCCATGCAGACGGCGGCGGCGAGCGACTGACCCCGACTGCGACGGCGACCCGGCGACACACGGAAACCTCTTTGCGGGCGTGGCGGCAACCGGCGGTATGAGCGAGGCCGACGTGGACCTGGACGCCGAACAGTACGAGAAACACCGCGAGGCGGGCGCCATCCTGGCACAGGTACGCGACGAGGCCGCCGACCGCTGCGAGGTGGGGACGGGCTACCTCGAGCTGAGCGAGTGGGCCGAGGAGCGCATCCGCGAACTCGGCGGCGACCCCGCTTTCCCGGTGAACGTCAGCGTGGACGAGGAGGCCGCCCACGGCGCCGCGGGGCCAGACGACGACCGCGAGGTGGGCGAGGAGGTAGTCAAACTCGACATCGGCGTCCACATCGACGGCTGGCTGGCGGACACCGCCGTCACCGTCGATCTGCGGGGCGAACCGGACCTCGTGGCCGCCAGCGAGGAGGCGCTCGACGCCGCCCTCGACCTCGTCGAGCCCGGGGTGGCGGCCGGCGACCTCGGTGCCGCCATCGAGGAGACCATCGAGAGCTACGGCTACAACCCCGTCGTCAACCTCTCCGGGCACGGCTTGGGTCGCTGGGAGCAACACACCGACCCGAACATTCCCAACCGGGCGGTCGGGCAGTCCGCGACCCTCGAGGTGGGCGACGTCGTCGCCGTCGAGCCGTTCGCGACGACCGGGTCGGGCAAGGTCCGCGAGGGCACACAGGAGGAGATATACGCGCTGGAGAACGAGCGGACGGTCCGGGACCGCGCCGCGCGGCAGGCCCTCGAACAGATCACAGAACAGTACCGCACCCTCCCGTTCGCGGCTCGCTGGCTCGACACCCCCCGGCCCGGGATGGCGCTGCGCCGACTGCAGGCACAGGACATCGTCCACGGCTACCCCGTCCTGAAGGAAGACGAGGGCGAACTCGTCAGTCAGAAAGAACACACCGCCATCGTCACGCCGGACGGCTGCGAGGTCACGACCCGGCAGTAACGGCGGGCCGCTGGATTCCTCACGCGCCCGGCAGCCGGCGGCCGGTCTCAGGCGTCGTTCATCCGCTGGCTGGAGCGCGTGCCACAGCGCTGGCACTCGGCCACGCGGTACGGCTCCCGGGAGAACTGGGCGTTTTCCGTCTTCGTGCTCTCGGTGCGCATCTGTACCGACACCTGATGGAGCGTGCTCCGGTCGCAGCTGTCGCAGTGTTCGGTCAGGCCGTCGAACGAGTTTCGTGTCGTCGCCATCGTACGTTCCCGTCGGAGGGGTCAGAGAGACATATAAATAGACGTAACTGTAGCCGAATTTAGTCGGATTAAATCGACCGAAAGCACCGGATCGATTCCGTACACGGTGCGACGACGAAAACTAAACGCATCGAAGACCGTACAGGATAGAACCGACAGACGAAAACGGTACGAGAGAGTAGGTACTATCTATCGTACAGGTACGAGAGACGAGAGGTCCGCGTCGGTCGGCGTCGGCCGCGGAGGGGGGTGCTCAGCCTGATCGGATCGTTACATGTCGTTCATCCGCTGGCTGGAGCGCGTGCCACAGCGCTGGCACTCGGCCACGCGGTACGGCTCCCGGGAGAACTGGGCGTTTTCCGTCTTCGTACTCTCGGTGCGCATCTGCACCGACACCTGGTGGAGGGTATCCGTGTCGCAGGAGTCACAGAACTCCGTCATGCCGTCGAAGGAATCACGAGTCGTTGCCATACCTTCAGGTTACACGTACATACATAAAGTACCAGTCGAGTGTTTTCTACTTCTGAAAACGGACGCTCCGATCGCCCGACTGCGGTGGAGTCTTGCGCTATGCAGGTGGTAGAAAACCTTTAACACCCGTAGTACCCTCCCTCTGTACGTGGAACAAGACCGGACGATAGAGGAAATCCTCGACACCATCGGCGACGAGAAGGCGCGCGACGTACTCGCGGCCATCAGCGAACAGCCCCGTTCGGCGAAGGAACTGGGCGACTCGCTCGAGATGTCGCTGCCGACGGTGTACCGCCGGATCGAGATGCTCGAGGACAACGATCTGGTCTCCTCCCGGACGGTCGTCGCCGAGGACGGCAACCACTACGACGTGTACGAGTCCAACTTCGACAGCACCGTCATCCGACTGGAGGAGGACCAGTACGACGTCCGCATCTACCGCAAGGAGAACGTCCCCGACCGCTTCGCCAGCCTCTGGGACGACCTCAGCAAGTAAGCCCGTCCGACGTCCGTCGGCCGACGCGTGTCTTTTAATACTGGCGTCCCGACAGACCGCCGTTGTGGTCGATCTCAGCCTCGTCCTCACCGCTCTGTTGTCGCTGCTCCGGCTGGCGATGTTCGCGCTCGCGCTCGGTCTCACGTTCATCAGCTTTCAGGCGTACCGACAGCAGCAGAGCCAGCGACTGGAGTTCGCCTTCATCGGGTTCGCCTTCGTGAGCATGGGAACCGCCGTGATGGTGCTCTCCGCCCGGGCCAACGAGACCGGCGAGTTCGGCCTCGTCCTCAACATCGCCGAGACGATTCCGTTCATCGTCGGCTTCGCGATGCTGTACCGGTCGCTGTACGCCTGACAACGTCCCGCCGGGACCCCGGGCGAACCGCCACGTCGTCGCCCGGCGGGCCGCCCGCGGTTCACTCCCTCGCGCCGCCGGCGGAGCCGAACGTTCAACAGCGTCGGTCCGGAAGCGAGCGTATGTACGCCGTCGTCGGCTGTTCGGACTGTTCGGCACTCTGGGTCGTCGCCGACGACCGCGAGACGACCCAGTGTCCCCGCTGCGGGACGCGCCACCAGTTCGACCGACTGAAGCGGTTCGTCGAGACGGGAGACGAGGCCCACGCCCGCGAGGTGCGGGCGTCGATGCTCGCCGCCCGGCAGGGCGAGAGCGAGGCGTTCGCGGGCGTCGAGAGCTACGCCGACCTCGAGGACCGCCTCGACGACGCCGGCGTCTCCGACGAGGAGTACCTCTCGGCGGCCGGCATCGACCCCGACGACGCCCGCGCGGCCGGCGAGCGGGCGACGGCAGGGCGGGGCGGCTCCCGGAGTCGCGTCGAGGTGGTCCGCGACGCCGTTCGCGACCTCGACGCGCCCGACCGCGACGCCGTCCGCGACTACGCCGCAGAGCACGGGCTCGCCGACGAGACGACCGACGACCTCCTCGACCGACTACGCGACCGGGGCGACCTCGTCGAGCGCGACGGGCGGCTGCGGCTGCTGTGACCGACCCGGACGGCGACGTGGAGACGACGACCGACCCGGAGCCGTGGGAGCCGGGCGGCGCCGCGGCCGACCCGACCGGCGAGAGCGGTCTCGACGCCGCGGGCGTCGTCGTCGGCGTCCTCCTCGCGGTCGCCGGGAGTCTCTTCGTCCTGCAGGCACCGCTCGAGTACGTCGTGGTGGGGCCGGTCGGCGTCCGTCCGGTGGTGCTGTCGGCGGCGGTGCTCGCCCTCGCGATGCTCGCCGGCGGCGTCCTCTTCGGCCTGGCTGGCCGGCGGACGCTCGCGGTCGGCCACGGCGGGACCGGCGTGGGCTGGACGCTCGTCCTCGCGGGGACCGTCGGGGGCTACGGCCCGGCGCTGGTACTCGGAGCCGGCGTCGTCGGCGGCACCACGGTCTTCCTCGTCGCCGACTACCGCCGCTCGCGGTCGCGGGGACGGTGAGCGCCCGGGCGAGTCCGTGCGTGACCACGCTCCCACCGCGACGGCGGGGTGAGGCGGTGACCTACGCGTCGTCGGCCTCGCCGTCGCCGTCGGCGTCGTCCACGCTCTCCACGTCGTCGTCCTCGTAGGCGTCCTCGTACCGCTCGACGGCCATCTCGAACCCCTCGCTCGCGTACTCGTAGGTCTCCCGAAGGTCCGCGACGGGCGTCTCGGTGGCGTCGACGCGGAGGTCCTCGTAGTACGGCTCCATCGCCTGCTCCTCGGTGCGTTCGACCAGCAGGGCGGCGGACTGGACGTGCAGTTCCTCGCGCTTGTCGCCGCCCTCGGCGTGGCCCGCCGAGAGGGCGTCTATCAGCCGCTCGGCCAGCGGCGTCGCCGGGTCGGCGGGGTCCTCGACGGCGTCCCACCCCGCCTCGTAGGTCTCCGCGACGGCCTCGACGACGGCCTCGCCAGTGAGGAGGTTGCCCGCG
>CAZEIO010000129.1:0-5786 GCA_964512525.1 uncultured Halobacteriales archaeon | reverse complement strand
CCTCGTACTCGAGGATGTTCCGGACGTGGTGCTGGTTGTGCTCCGAGAGGTCGGCGACGGGGATGTCGTCGCCGGGGTCGAGACCGTGTTCGGTGACGTAGTCGCCGATGTCGTCGTTGCGGGCAAAGATGACCTCGAGGTCCCACCGGTCGGCCCAGCGGTCGACGAACTCGAGCAGTTCGTCGAAGTGCTGGAAGTGGTCGATGAACACCGTCGGAGGAGTGTCGTAACCGTACTCCTCGACGACCTCCTTCACGAGGTACAGCGTTAGCGTGGAGTCCTTCCCGCCGGTCCACATCACCGCGGGGTTGCGGTACTGTTCGAGACCCTCGCGGACGACCTCGACGGCCTTCTCTATCTTCCGGGCGGTCCCAGGGTAGTCCTCGGGGTCCTCGCCCTCGCCGCCCGTGTAGTTCACGTCCAGGTACGCTGGGAACTGGTCTGAAGCTGCCATGTCTAATGAGATGTAATTACGATTGAAGTGCTTTCTGACTCGCGAGTGCTGCGTGTGACACTCCGCCGCGGGCGCCGCGATGGGCAGTCAGTCCGAGATGAACTCGTTGTTGCGCCAGTCCACGCCGTTGTCGCCGTCGCCGCCGTCTGGCGTCTCGACGACCTCGACCGAGGCGGTACGCTCCTCGCCGTCCACGATGCGCGTGGCGACGAGGTCGCCGTCCCGTTCGGTGATAGCCGTCAGCGCGCCCTTCTCCGAGCGCAGTGCTATCTCGACGAGGACCTCGAACATCGGGTACTGCAGCGTCGAGTTCTGGAGGACCGTCTCGCGGTCGCCCTTGAACGCGGCGTACTCGACGAGTTCCGACTCGGGTTCCTCCTCCTCGTCCATCCCCCACTGTGGGCCACCGCGACGGTTGGGCTCTGCACCGTCCTCGTACACCCGGTTCTCGGTGACACTCGCCTTCAGCTGGGCCGTCGGCGTGTACTTGCTGATGGAGCCGTCGGCCGCGACCGCCTGGAAGATGAGCGTGTTGTTCCGTCGTGTTATCTCGACGTCCTCGACACCTTCGGGCAGGTCGGGGTCCTCGAAGAACTCGTAAACGTCCTCCAGCGGCAGTTCGAGCGTGGAGTGGAGCCGATATACGCGACTGGTAACTTCGTCTGACATGGTGGGTCGGCGGGGAGTCTGCTCGGACGCCCTGTCGGTAGCAACTACGCGACCACTGCTTAAATGACCTGCCCTTTCGTTCACCCCACCCGGTCCGAAAGCAGCCGCCACCCGCCGCGCCGGCCTCGTCGCGACAGTCGCACGGGCGACGGGTTCGACGACCGCGGACGTCGGCTCACTCGCCGACGCGGATGACCTGCAACAGCGACCGCACCGGCACGTCGTCCACCGCGTCCAGGCCGCGCTTGTCGGCGAGGACGCCGCAGACGACAGGGTCGCCGCCGCTCGCCTCGACCGCCCGCACCGTCTCCGTGATGGTCGTTCCCGAGGTGATGATGTCGTCCACGACGTAGCAGGTCCGCCCCTCGATGCCCGCGAAGTTCCGGGAGAACGTGCCGCCGCCCTCGAGGTCGCCCTCCTCCCACTGGTGCTTGCTCGGAGCGTACGTCGCGAGGTCCGTCTCCAGTTGCCGGGCGGCGACCGTCGCCAGCGGCGCGCCCGCCTTCTCGATGCCGACGGTCACGTCCGCATCGCCGTACTCGGTGAGCACGCTCGTCAGCGCTCGCCCGACAGCCGAGAGTCGCCCCGCGTCCTCGCCCAGCGTGGACCAGTCCACGTGGATGTCCTCGGCGTCGTCGCTGTCGTCCTCGGTCGCCGTCGTCGCGTCACCACGCTCGACCAGCCACGCCGCAGTCTCACGGGAGACGTTCAGTTCGTCGGCGATCTCACCCCGCGACAGCCCCCGTTCTAGCAGTTCGTGTGCGC
The DNA here is from genome assembly GCA_964512525.1 of uncultured Halobacteriales archaeon. Lineage (GTDB taxonomy): Archaea > Halobacteriota > Halobacteria > Halobacteriales > SW-7-71-33 > SW-7-71-33. The sequence goes on along the minus strand of CAZEIO010000129.1, from coordinate 3,898 downwards.
TCTCGGTGAGGTCCTCGACGTTTTTCATAGGCGGGTGCTTCGACGGGGACGGTAAAAAGTCGTGTCTTCGGCCGCGTCAGTCCGCCTCGCGGACGGCACTCGCCGGCGACGCCTGCCCGTCACCCCACGACCCGGACCGGAGGGCGACGAGTGCCGCCCCCGCGAGGCCCCCGACGACGACGGTGGCGACGACGCGGGCCAGTGCCGCCGCCACCCAGCCGACGGACAGCAACAACGTCTCCGGGGAGATGGCCGTCGTCCCGCGGGCGACGCCGACTGCGGCGACCATTGCGAGCGCGCCCGCGACGCCCGCGGCGGCCCCGAGCGCGAGCGTCTGCAGGAACGCCCGCCACTCCCGCCCGAGGACGACGCCGTCGCCGACGACGTACCCGAGGCCGACCGCGAGGGCGACCGGTCCCGCCGCGGCGACCGCGTCGGCCGCGAGGGCGTACAGCGTGACCGTCAGCCCCGTCGTTCCCACCGTCGGGACGGTTCCCGCGGCGACCGACGCCGGGACGAACGCCTCGACCACCAGCCCCGGCCCCTTCGCGACGACGAGGACGGCGAGTCCCACGACCGCGGCCAGTCCACCAGTCCGTGTGCGGTCCATACGCCACCCGTGGACGGCCGGCGATTTGAACGTTGCCTCCGCACCTGCCGGGACACGCGCCCGACCGTGTTCGCCGGCTTTTTGCTCGGTCGCCGCGTCCGACCGACGATGGACCGAACCAGCCTCCTCTTCGGACTCACTCTCGGGACCTTCGCGGCGGGGCTCGCCGTCCTCCTGTACGGCGAACACAGCGGGGCGAAGCCGCTCGTGTTCGTCGGCAGCGGCGTCGTCGTCCTCGGCGTCGGCCTGTTGACGGCCGTCATCGCCGGCCTCGACGACCGCACCGGAGCCGAAGGTACGTCCTGAGTCCACCCCAGCCGTTCGGGTTTCGAGGACGAAGGGAGGACTGACGACCCACAGCTCCCGTTAGCCCGACGCCCGGCGGCACCGTGACGGCCGGCCGAGCGTTTAATCACCGTCCCGCGGCTAGTTAGTATGTGAACGACGACGCCACCGGCGACGACCCACCGTGCCGGGCTGACGGCGGACGGTCGGGGTCGCGGCCTCGCATCGTCGAGGGAGCGGAGTCAGCGGCCGCCGCGGCGCTCGCGATCGACCTTAGCGTCGATGCGGTCCCGACGATCGACGCACGGGCCCTGTACGACGCGACGAGTGCCGGCGAACGAGTCACCCTGCTCGACGTGCGCGGCGAGGACGAGGTGGCCGCCTGGCGCATCGAGGGCCCGACGGTAGAGTTCGCGAACGTCCCTGCCGGGGCGTTCGTGGACGCCCACCCGGACGCCGACCGGGTACGCGACCTCGTCGGCGACCTCGACGGCCGGCCGGTCGTGGTCGCGTGTCCACGAGGCAGGGCGAGTCGACACGTCGCCGCCGTCCTCCGCGAGGCGGGCGTCGAGGCCGCGAGTCTCGACGACGGCATGCGCGGGTGGGCCTCGGTGTACGTGAGCCACGAACTCGGTCGAACCGGCGGTGGCCTCCGGATACGCCAGTACGACCGTCCGTCCTCGGGCTGTCTCAGCTACCTCGTCCACGACGGCGAGGCGGCGGTCGTGGTCGATCCACTCCGGGCCGTCGTCGACCGCTACCTGGCGGACGCGGACAGACTCGGCCTCGATATCGTCGCCGCCGTCGACACACACGTCCACGCGGACCACGTCAGTGGCCTGCGTGACCTCGCGGCCGCGGCGGACGCTGCGGCGGTCGTCCCCGAGGGTGCACTCGACCGCGGCCTCGCGTTTCCCGACCGGGTACAGACGGTAACTGGCGGCGACGAGATCCCGGTCGGCGGGACGACACTGACGGCAGTCGCGCTCCCCGGACACACGACGGAGATGACCGGCCTGTTGGCCGACGAGGTCCTCCTCGCGGGCGACAGCCTCTTTCTCGACAGCGTCGCCCGGCCGGACCTCGAGGCTGGTGCCGACGGCACGCCGGCCCTGGCGCGGCAGTTACACCGCACACTCCACGAGACGTTGCCGACACTCCCGGCCGAGACGCACCTCGCGCCCGGTCACCACGGCCCGCGGACTCCGACAGCCGACGACGGAAGCTACGTCGCCGGAGTCGAGAGTGTCCGCGAGCGCCTGTCGATTCTCGACCTGGACGAGGCGGCTTTCGTGGACCGCGTCGTCGCCGACCGCTCGCCGCGACCGGCCAACTACGGGGACATCATCGCGGTGAATCTCGGTCACGAGGACGCGACCAGCGCCCGGGCCTTCACCCTCGAACTCGGGCCGAACAACTGTGCCGCGACGCCGGCGGAGCCGACCGATGACTGACGACAACCCGGGACCGGGCGGCGACGACGAGAGAGACGCCGCGGTCGGACCGGACGGTCCCTACGGCGGCGAGTGGACGGCCGTCGAGGAGAGCGACCGTCCGGTGACCGTTGACCGCCTGCTCTCGGACCTCGCCGCCCTCGGCCTCGCGGCCGGCGACGACGTCATCGTCCACAGTTCGATGCAGTCGCTGGGGTGGGTCCCCGGCGGCGCACCGGCGGTGGTGGACGCCCTCACCGGCACCGTCACCGACGCCGGAACGCTCGTGATGCCGACCCACACCAGCCACTACGCCGACCCCTCGGAGTGGGAGAACCCCCCGCTGCCCGACGACTGGGTGCCGACCGTCCGGGAGACGATGCCGGCCTACCGGCCGGAGGTCACGCCGACGCGGGGGATGGGCAGCGTCGCCGAGTGCTTCCGGTCGTACCCGGGAGCGGTCCGCAGCGACCACCCCATCTACTCCTTCGCGGCGTGGGGAAAGCGCGCCGGGTACGTCGCCGAGGGGCACGAACTCGGGTACGGCATGGGCGAGGGGTCGCCGCTGGCCCGCCTCTACGACGTCGGCGGCAGGGTGTTGCTCCTGGGCGTCGGCCACGGCCGCAACACCTCCCTGCATCTCGCGGAGTACCGCGCCGGCGTCACCGGGGAGTGCGAACGCGGCGCACCGGTACTCGTGGACGGCCAGCGACGCTGGAAGACGTTCCCGGACGTCCGCGTGGACGACGGCGACTTCGCCGACCTCGGGCGGGCGTTCGAGCGAGAGCGCCCGGAGGCCGTCGAGTCCGGGCGGGTTGGCAACGCCAGTGCGACCCTCGTGGACCAGGTCGCACTCGTGGACTTCGCCGTGGACTGGCTTCGAGAGAACAGGGAGTGAGGGCTCGCGTGGCGAGACGATCGGGACGAGTTCGGGCGCAGCGCAGCGGCACTCGGCGAGGCGGGGTGAGACGAGACCGACCAGACGACCAGAGACCGGACCGCGTCGGCGTCAGTCGTCGGCGGCGGCGTCCGCGCCGCCGTCGGCGTCTGCCTCGGCCTCTCCCTCGATGCTCGGCGGGTACACGCCGCGGTCGAGGACAAGGTCGGACTGCGGCCGGGCCATGCAGGTCAGCGCGAAGTCCTCGCGTTCCTCGTCGGTGAGACCGCGAGCCGCCGGCTGTGTCACCTCGCCCTCGACGATCTCGGCGGTGCAGGCCAGACACATGCCGACGCGACAGGAGTACTCCTGTGCGATACCCTCGTCGATGCAGCGCTTGAGGATAGTTCGCTTCTCGGAAACCTCGATTGTCTCGCCCGTCCGCACGAACTCGACGGTGTGTTCTGTCATGTGCTACCGCACGACCGACCCGAATAAAACGCTTTCCGAGTGGGCGCTGGCGGGGCGGACGGTCGGCATCGGGTCGATTCGCCGCGCTGCCGGTCCGCCACGGTCGATCCGGCATGCGAACGGTGGGGTCTTTCCGAAGCCTTTTGCTCCGCGGGACGGAAGTCGGGAAGAACATCATGCCCGAGGACCTCAACTGGGCGATCGGTGGCGAGGCCGGCGACG
>CAZEIO010000128.1:0-5967 GCA_964512525.1 uncultured Halobacteriales archaeon | reverse complement strand
GCCATCGCGGCCGCGGTGGGCTCGTTGATGATCCGCTCGACCTCGAAGCCAGCGATCTCGCCGGCGTCCTTCGTCGCCTGCCGCTGGCGGTCGGAGAAGTACGCCGGCACCGTGATCACCGCACGCTCGACCTCGTCACCGAGGTAGTCCTCCGCGTCGCGCTTGAGTTTCTGGAGGATCATCGCCGATATCTGCTCCGGCGTGTACTCCTCGCCGTCGGCCTCGACGGTGTAGTCGTCCTCGCCCATGTGACGCTTGATCGAGGCGATCGTGTCGTCGGGGTTCTGGATCGCCTGGTTCTTCGCGGGCTTGCCGACCAGTCGCTCGCCGTCGTCGGCGAAGGCGACGACCGACGGTGTCGTCCTGTCTCCCTCGCCGTTGACGATGATCTCGGGATCGCCCCCTTCCATCACCGCCATTGCACTGTTCGTAGTGCCGAGGTCGATTCCGAGAATCTTCTCGCTAGCCATCTTACGGATCGCTACCCGAGCATCGGCTAAAACCCTTTTGCAGTGCCGCTCACGCCGCCGCCGGGGGGCGTCTGCACTCGCGTCACCCTCCCCTCGGCCATCGACGGCGGCCCCGCGCTCTCCAAGGCGTCGCCGCTACTCGTCGGCACCGGTCGCCGCCGCGTCCCGCTCTGTCGGTTTCGTCGCGTCCGCTCCGTCGTCGCCGTCCGTCGTCTCCGTGTCCGCGTCGTCGTCCGTCGCCTCGCCGTCGGCCGGGCCCGTCGAGACGGTCACGCGGGCCGGGCGGACCACCTCGTCCGCCATCTCGTAGCCCGGCGCGAAGACGGCGGCGACGGTGTCTTCCGGCTGGTCCGAGTCCGTCCGTTGCATCACCTCGTGTCGGGTCGGGTCGATGTCGTCGCCCGGGTCGGGCGCTATCTCCGCGACACCCTCGTCCTCGAGGACGCGGTCGAACTCCCGCAGCGTCATCCGGACGCCGTCTAGCAGGTTCTCGACCGCAGGGTCGTCCTCCTCGAGTGCCCGGCGGAGATTGTCCCGCACGTCCAGGAGTCGCTCGACGAGGTCCTCCGTCGCTCGCTCGCGGACGCGCTCTCGCTTGCGCTCTGCCCGCTTCTTGAAGTTCTGGAAGTCCGCCTGCGTCCGCCGCAGGGTGTCTTCCAGTTCCTCGATGCGCTCCTCCCGGGCCGCCAGTTCGGTCTCCAGTTCCTCGATGCGCTCCTCCCGGGCCGCCAGTTCGGTCTCGTCTCCGGCGTCGGCCTCGGCCTCGACCTCGGTCTCCGCGTCACCCTCGCCGTCACCGTCGTCGGCGCCCGGTTCGTCGTGGCCCGTATCGGTGTCGGCGCCGCCGGGAACCGAGGTCCACGGGTCGTCGTCGGTCGCGGCGGCGCTCTCGCCGTCGGTGCCGTCCCGTTCCCCGTCGTCCGTCGCCGGGGTCGTTCGGTCGGCGTCGCCGGGTGCCGTCTCCCGGTCACCCGTCGCGTCCTCGTCGGTCATGTGCGAAGTCAGGCCGTCCGCGCAGTTAAGTACCGTGACGTGGACCAGCGACCGTCGCGGCCGCGACCGCGTGCGGACCCGAACCGTCATACTCGGCCGCCACGAGAGGCGAGTCGTGTTGTCGCTGCGCTACGAGGACGGCACCGTCCGCGTCGAGGGCGACCCGGAGCGGTGGGCGGCCCTCGGCGTCGAACCCGACCCGCGGGCGGGCGACGGCGTCGGGCGCGTCCCGGCCCACCGCTACGCCGCCCTGCGCGACGCCTGCCGCGAGGAGGGCGTCGCGGTCGAGGACGGCGTCCTCGACGCCGCCGACCTCGACCTCGTCTCGGGGTACGAGCTCCGGCCGTACCAGCGCGACGCCCTCGACGCGTGGGAGGCCGCCGGCCGCCGGGGTGTCGTCGAACTCCCGACGGGCAGCGGCAAGACCGTCGTCGGCCTCGCGGCGATGGCGGCCGTCGGTGGGACCACGCTCGTCGTCGTCCCGACCATCGACCTCCTCGAACAGTGGCGGCGCGAACTCGAACGCGACTTCGACGCGGACGTGGGACAACTCGGCGGCGGCGTCCAGCGAGTCGGCCCGCTCACCGTGGCGACCTACGACTCGGCGTACCTCCGTGCGGACGACCTCGGTGACCGCTTCCGACTGGTCGTGTTCGACGAGGTCCACCACCTCGGGGCGGAGGGCTACCGTGAGATAGCCCGCCTCCTCGCGGCCCCGGCCCGCCTCGGGCTGACGGCCACCTTCGAGCGACCCGACGGCGGCCACGAGGCCGTGCGCGACCTCGTCGGCGACGTGGTCGCACGTCTCGACCCCGACGACCTCGCCGGCGACCACCTCGCGCGCTACGACGTCCGCCGCGTCACCGTCGAACTCACCGACGAGGAGCGGGCGGCCTACGAGCGCAACCAGGAGACGTTCACCGACTACCTCGCCCGCTCGGACATCGAACTCCGCTCGGGGTCGGACTACCGGCAACTCGTGTACCGCTCCGGGAGCGACCCCGCCGCCCGGGAGGCACTACTGGCGAAACAGCGCGCTCGCGAGATAGTCTTCAACAGCGACGCGAAACTCGACGCCCTCGAGTCCATCCTCGCGGACCACCGCGACGACCGGATCATCGTCTTCACCGCCCACAACGACCTCGCCTACCGCGTCGCCGAGCGCTTTCTCGTGCCCGCCATCACCCACCACACCGGCACCGCCGAGCGCCGCCGCGTGCTGGAGCGGTTCCGCACGGGCGAGTACGCCCGGGTGGTCTCCTCGAACGTCCTCGACGAGGGAGTGGACGTGCCCGACGCGAACGTCGCGGTCGTGCTCTCGGGGTCCGGATCCGAGCGAGAGTTCACCCAGCGACTCGGGCGCGTCCTCCGCCCGAGCGACGACCGCGAGCGGGCACTACTGTACGAGGTCGTCGCCGACGAGACCGCAGAGGAAGGCGTCGCGCGGCGGCGGCGCGGGTGACGGCGACGCCGCACCAAAAGAGCTGTTTGACCTTCTGGAGCACTTTTGTCACCCGGCGTCGTCGTCGAGGTATGGACCGTCGGCAGTTCGTCGGGACGGCTGGAACGGCTCTCTGTGTCGCACTGAGCGGGTGCACCGGTGGCAGGTTCGGCGGGAACGACGACCGGTCGGAGCGGCCGCGACAGTCGAGTGGCCCGGTCGAGAGTCCGGACGGGACCCACCACCTCTTCGTCGAGAACCTGACCGACACGACCGAACCCGCGTCGGTCCGGGTCGTCCGCGACGACGGCGCGACTCTCGTCGACGGCCGGTACGAACTCCCCGACGGACGGGGTATCAGGTTCGACGACGTCGCCGCCTGGGAGCGGACGTACACGGTCGAACTCGCCATCGACGGCGAGGACCCCGTCTCACTACAGTGGGAGACGCGGGAGTGTGGGTCGGAGTCAGAGAGCCCGCAGGGCGGGTCGCGGAACGCATCGGTCCGCGTCCGGGCGGGCGCCGGCGACGAGGACCGGGTCTCGATCGTGGTGGACCAGTGTGACGCCATCTTCGCCCCGGCCGTTCCGGTCGGTCCCGCCGACAACTTCCGGCTGGACGAGTGACCCCGCCCCCGTCTTCGGTGTCCACGGCGGGGGCGTGACTCGCCCGCGTCGCGTCAGGCGCTCTTCCACTCGACGTTCAGGCCGCCGTCCTGGAACACGTCGGAGCGGGTGACCTCGGAGAAGGTGAACTCGTAGGTCTCGCTCTCGCCGGTGGGGAGTTCGACCGCCTGTTCGCGGGTGAACTCCCGGTCGCCGGCGCGGACCGTCACGACGAACGTGCCCGTTCCCGTGTCTTCGCCGTCGTTGACGACGGTGACGGAGACGACGAGTTCGCCGTCCTCGTCGCGCAGACCGAAGTCGTCAACGGTGAGGTTCGGCGTTGGGTCCTGGGTCGGCGTCGGCGTCACGAGCCCCTTGTAGTCGCCGCCCTCCTCGGGCGTCGAGGGCCCCTGCTCCGTCGGGACGTCACCGCCGCCGCCGAGACCGCCACACCCCGCCGTCGCCGTCAGTCCCCCGGCGCCGGCGGCCGCGAGCAGTTCGCGTCGCGTGCAGTCCATGCGTCGAACGACGGACCCCCTCGTTGAAGTCCTTGTGACATCGGTGACAGCAGTTTTTGTCCGCGGCCGCCAACGCCGGACCGTGCTGAAGAAAGACCTCCTGCGAGTGTCCCGGCGGGGCGGAGGTTACCGGCCGCAGTTCGCGGGCGACGACCCCGACGCCCGCGACCTCGCGGCGCGCGTCCTCGGCGTCTTCCAGGGGTCGGTCGGGGAGACGCGGGCCACCCTCCAGGCGGCACTCGCCGAGGTCGAGTCCGCCGCGGACGACTACAAGTTCGTCCGGGGACTGTCGGACCTGCTGGAGCGCGACGCCGAGTTCGAGACGCGGTCGCCGGTGGACCCGGAGCGCGCCCGCGACGTGGCCTTCGAGACCGCGGCGGCGGTCGGCGTCGTCACCGAGGCCGAGCGACGGCAGGCCCTCGAGCGCGCCGCCGAGCGACTCCGGGCGATCCCGGGCACGAACGGCGGCACGGAGCAGGACCGAACCGACGGCGCGGACCTGACGCCCGGGGCCGTCGCCGAGTCGCTGTACGCGGACCTGCCGGAACGACAGACTCTCGCCGCGTTCGACACGCGGTGGACGCCGGAGACGCTGGTCCAGCAGTACGACCTCTCGCTCGCCCAGACCGCGCTGTTCGACGCCGTCGAGGTGCGGGTCCGGTCCTCGGACCCGAAGCGACTGGTGTCGGCGGTCAAGCGGCTGGGACTGATGTACGAACTCGTCGCGGACCCGACCGACGACCCGGACCTCGGCGACCGCGTCGTCGTCGTCACCGGCCCGGACGCCCTCTTCCGGCGCACCCGCCGCTACGGGACGTCGTTCGCCCGCCTCCTGCGGACGCTGGCCGGCACGGGGCGGTGGGAACTGGCGGCGACGGTGGAAGACCGCGGCACGGAGCGGACGCTCGAACTCTCCGACGCCGACCCCGTCTCCGTGCCGGGGACGGACCCGGTCGTGGACGTGGGCTACGACTCCGGCGTCGAGAGCGACTTCGCCGCCCGCTTCGAGGCCCTCGGTCTCGACTGGCGACTGGTGCGCGAACCCGACCTCCTACCGACCGAGGGCGGCGCGATGGTCCCCGACTTCGCCTTCGAGTACGCCTACGGCGACTTCCGGGTGTACTTCGAGATAGTCGGGTTCTGGACGCCCGAGTACGTCGAGGAGAAACTGGCGAAACTGGCGGCCGTCGAGGAGGAACTGATCGTCGCCGCCGACCGGTCGCTGGGCGTCGGCGAGGCGATCGAGGCGGCCGACCACCGCGTCGTCCTCTACGACGGGACCGTCCGGGTGAAAGACGTCCGCGACGCACTCCGCGCGTTCGAGGACGACCTCGCGGCCGAGAGCGCCGCCGACCTGCCCACGACGCTGCGGCCGGACGACGACGCCGTCTCCATCGCGGCCCTCGCGGAGCGTCACGGCGTCCCCGAGTCCGAGGTAGCGGCGCGGTCGTTCCCCGACCACCGACGGGTCGGGCGAACGCTCGTCCGGCCCACCCTCCTCGCGGAACTCGCCGCGGAGGTCGAACCCGGACAGGACCTCGCCGCGGCGGAGGCGGTCGCCGACGAGTACGGCATCGACGACGCCTCCTCGCTCCTCTCGGTCCTCGGCTACCGCGTCGAGTGGGAGGGACTCTCGGGCGGCACCGTCCGTGAGCGGGTGGAAGACGGAGAAGACCCGGACGCGGAGACTGGTGCGGACGCCGGCACCGGCGCAGACGCGACCGACGAGGGCGAGGACCGGGACTGACCGGACCGCGCCGCCGGCGGTCAGTCCACGGCGTCGAACTGCCGGCGACGTCCCTTCGGCACCATCGACGTCAGTTCGCCGTAGGTGTACAGTCCGACGCCGATCGGCGCTCGCTCGCCCGCGACCTCGTGTGCGGCTATCAGGTATCCCCAGTCGCCGTCCCACTCGACGGCCTGGTCCTCGCCGGCGACGA
>CAZEIO010000127.1:0-5991 GCA_964512525.1 uncultured Halobacteriales archaeon | reverse complement strand
CGATGCCGTCACGAGTGCCGCGTCGCCCTCGATTCCGAGGTCCATGCCAGCCACATTTCCGGGACGGTACAAGTGCGTTTCCACTACCACCGCACTGCAGGGCGGACATCCAGCACCGCCCCGACACCCCACAGTTATCAGCCCAGCCGTCGTCGCCGATGGCATGACCGACGCTGGGAGCGCCGTCACCGTCTCGGGGACGGTCGACCCCGAGGCACTCGGAGTCGTCGTGCCGCACGAACACGTCTTTTCCTCCTGGTCACCCGAGAAGTTCGACCGTCCAAACTCGGCGTACGAACGCAAACTCGCGAGCGAACCGATCGCCCTGGACAACCTCTGGTACGTTCGTCGCAACCCCACACAGCACCGGGACAACCTCCGCATGGAGTCCATCGAGGACGCTATCAGAGAGGTCGGTTACTACCACCGGGCTGGCGGCGACACCATCGTCGACGTCACGCCGAAGGGGACGGGGGCGGACCCGCAGCGCGTCCGTGGTGTCGCCCGCGAAACCGGCGTGACCGCCGTTCACGGGACGGCGTACTACACGCGAGACGCCCACCCGGACCGACTCGACGGCGCGAGCGTTGCGGACCTCGCCGACGAGTTCGTCGCCGACGTCCGCGAAGGTATCGGGAGTACCGACGTGCGAGCGGGGATCATCGGCGAGATCGGAACGTCCGGGGCGATCCACGACCGCGAGGAGACGGTACTGCGGGCCGGCGCCCGGGCGGCACTTCGGACGGGCGCTCCCCTGAGCGTCCACCCACCCTCCGACAGGGACCCCGAGTGGCCACCGTCGCGTCGTGGCCGTCAGATTCTCGACATCGTCGAGGAGGAGGGACTGCCGCCGGAGCGGGTCGTCATCTGCCACATGGACCAGTCGAAGTGGCTGGGCGGGTCGCTCGAACACCAGCGACGGATCATGGACCGGGGTGCGTACGTCGAGTTCGACCTGTTCGGCCACGAACTGTACTTCGCCGACGCCGAGGACGCACAGCCCTCAGACGTGGACCGCGCGGGCTACATCGCCGACCTCGTCGCCGAGGGGTACACCGACCGGCTCCTCCTGAGCCAGGACATCTTCCTGAAACACCTGCTGCGCACCTACGGCGGGCACGGTTACGCGCACATTCTCGAGAACGTGCTTCCGATGTTCTCGGGAGCGGGTGTCCCCGACGACGCCGTCGGACGCCTCCTCACCGAGAATCCCCAGCGGCTCCTGACGTTTGCGGATCCGACCTGAGTCCACCCGTCTTCCCGGCGGCACCTCCCGGTCGCCGCCCACGACCGGGGGGCACCCCGTTCAGTCGGCGTTTTCCTCGTGCAGTTCGGTCAGCAGGCGCTCCACCTCGTCACAGAGGCCCTCGAAGATGGTCGCGCCCTTCTCGGCGCTGGCGTGGGCCGGTTCGCCGACGGCACCGTTCTCCGAGTACTCCTCCTCGAGGCGGTGCACCGACAGGGGCCCACGGTCGTACATGTCGTCGGCGGCGTGGGTGTAGGGCTCGTCGAGTCGCGTGCCATCGACCCGGTCGGTCCGGACGAGGTCGGGCCGGAGGTGCAGCATGAGCGACGTCTCCAGTTCTCCGGCGTGGTTCATGCCGCCGGGAGCGGAGTCCCGCACGTCGTCGACGAACTCGGCAGCGAGGCCGAAGTAGGTCACCGCGGCCACCTCTACCTCGGGGTGTTCGAGTCCGATCGACTTGCTCGCCCCGCCGATGGCGTTGTGGTTGCCGCCGTGTCCGTTGAGGAGCAACAGGACGTCGAAGCCCGTCTCCAGAGCGGCGGCGGCCAGGTGCTCGTACACCTCGACCAGCGTGGTGAACGGCACGTCCAGTCGCCCGGGAAAGGAGACGTGGTAGGGTGAGGTGCCGGCCCACAGTGCCGGTGCGACGAGTACCGGCACCTCGTCGGCCACCGTCGCCGCGCCGTGATGTGCCAGCGCGTCCGCACAGATGGTGTCGGTCGATACCGGGAGGTGCGGACCGTGCTGTTCGATGCTCCCCGTCGGCTGGACGAGGATGGACCCGTCGCGGTCTGCGATGGCCTCGATTTCGGCGTAGGGCTTCCCGGCCCACGCTGTCGGTCGACTCCCGAAGCTCTCGTACATGGCCCGACAGTCGACCGAATCCCGCTTAAGCCTTCGCTCGCCGCCGTGCCCGGCAGTTCATGGAGTGCGTCTGCAACGCTAGTCGGGGATTTATGTCGCTCGACCGCGCGCAGGTGGCATGGCCGATGACCCCTCCCGTCTCTCGGCCGTCCAGGTCGCCACCCGTGTCGAAGACGGGCGTCTCTCTCCGGTCGAGATAGTCGAGGCCCATCTCGAACGGATCGCCGCACGCGACGACGACATCGGCGCGTACGTCACCGTCGACCGGGAGCGTGCGGTCGAGGCTGCGAAGCGTGTCGCTGCCGACGCCGAGGACGGTGCCGCGCTGCCGCTGGCGGGCGTCCCGGTCGGCGTCAAGGACGTCGTCGACGTCGCGGGACTGCCGACCACTCAGGGGACTTCGTTGCTCGCCGAGAACACTCCCGAGGCCGACGACCCGGCTGTCGGTCGTCTGCGAGAGGCCGGGGCCGTCGTCCTCGGCAAGACGAACACGCCCCCGTTCGCCCGAAGTGCCGTCACCGAGAGCGACGTCGCGGGCGTCTGCTCGACGCCGCACCGCGACGGCTACAACGCCGGCGGCTCCTCCGGCGGGTCCGCGGCGGCCGTCGCCGCCGGACTGGCAACGGTCGCGTACGGCACCGACGGCGGCGGGTCGATTCGCATCCCGGCGGCGCTCTGTGGCGTGGTCGGGCACAAGCCCACGTTCGGTCGGGTGCCGTGGCGGGCGCGACCGGACGCCTTCGCTCACGCCCGCGGGAACCACGGCGGCCCCCTCGCGCGGACGGTGCCGGACGCCGCCCTCGCACTCGACGCCATGGCCGGTCCCGACCACGCGGACCCGTTCAGTCTCCCGGCACCCGACCCCGACCTCGGGGCGACGTACCTCGATGCGACGAGCGAACCGCCAGAGGGTCTCGACATCGCGTACAGTCCGGCCCTCGACGTGTTCCCCGTCGCCGACGCCGTCGAGGGCACCGTCGCCGACGCCGTCGAAGACCTGGCCGACGCCACGGCGGCGACGGTCGACACCGTGGAGGTTGACTTCGGTTACTCGCTGTCGGAACTGGTCGAACCCAAGTACCACACCTGGGGGCCGGTCCACGCGGCGGTACTTGCCGACCGGGTCGAACGAGAGCACGGGATCGACCTGACCGACCACCCCGAAGTGATGGGCAAGGAGTTCGCGGCGCGGGTCGCCGAGGGACGCCAGACCGACGCCGTCTCCTACAAACTGGTCAACCGCCCCCACACGGCCATCTACGACACCGTTCAGGCGGTGTTCGAGTCGTACGACCTCCTCGTGACACCCACACTCTCCGTGGCGGGCGTCGAAAACGGAACCGTCGGTCCGGAGTCGATAGACGGGGAGCCGGTCGACCCGGCGACGGACTGGTTTCTCACTTTCCCGTTCAACTTCGGTGGCCCCCCCGCGCTGTCGGTCCCAGCGGGCACGACCGAGGCGGGCCTGCCGGTCGGCCTCCAGATCGTCGGCCAGCGATTCGCGGACGACCTCGTTCTCGCCGCCGGGGCTGCGCTCGAGCGAGTGCGGCCGTGGACATTCCTCTACGAGGACTGAGCGGCGGGCCCGCTCCGGACTCAGCGGCTCGCCAGCCACCCTCCGTCGACCGGGATAGCTGCACCGGTCACGTAGCGCGCGGCGTCGGAGGCCAGGAACCGGGCGAGCCGTCCCACGTCCGCGGGTTCGCCGAAGTACGGCAACAGGACGTGTTCCTCGTACACGGTTCGCCGGTCCGGGTCGTCGAAGGTGTCCCGCGACATGCTGGTGTACACCGGTCCCGGGCAGAGTGCGTTGACTGTCACGCCGTCGGGACCGTAGTCGACGGCCATCTGTCTGGTGAGGTTCACGACGCCGGCCTTCGTCGCACAGTAGCCTGCCGCCTCGGGACCGCCCTCGAAGGCCGCCGTCGACGCCAGGTTGACGATGCGCCCGGCAGGGCTCGCTCGAACGTGTGCCGCAGCGTGTTTCGACGCTAGGTAGACGCCGGTGAGGTTCACGTCGAGGCTGCGACGCCAGTCTTCCTGGTCGAGCTCGTGGACCGACCCGGATACCGAGATACCGGCGTTGTTGACGAGGATGTCGAGCCTGCCGAAGCGTTCGACGGCGGTCTCGACGGTGGCCTCGACGGCCGCCTCGTCGCTCACGTCACACTCCGAGAAGACCGCCTCGCCGTCGCCGTCGAGGTTCGCAACGACCTCGACGGTCGTTCCCCGGGCGCGTTCCTCGGCAAGGTTCGGCGTCCGTTGCACGTCGGCGACGACGACCGTCGCGCCGCCGCGAGCGAGTTCGACCGCGATACCCCGTCCGATGCCAGCGGCGCCGCCGGTGACCAGCGCGACCCGCTCGCTCAGGTTCATGCCCTCACCGCGACCGCGACCATCGAATAGGTTGGGGTCACGTACCGCCGACCACCGTACGGATCGAGAACAGCCCCGGTGACCTCGACCCGAAGATTGATTTTCGCACCCCGAGCAACGCCGTCCATGGAGCCCGTCAACTTCGACGATGCAGAGACCTACGAACCCGAGGACGGCTGGCGGCGCGTCTCGATGGCCGGCAGCGACGAGTTCAGCTTCGAGTGGTTCGAGAAGCCGCCGGGTCACTCCTCGCCGATGCACGACCACGAGAACGAACAGGTCTGTATCTGTCTCCGTGGCGAACTCACTCTCTACACCGAGGACGACGAGGTGCGACTCGAGCAGTACGACTCCGTCTGGCTCGAGTCCTGGGAGTCCCACCGCGTCGCCAACGAAGGCGACGACCTCGCGGTCGGCATCGACGTGTTCGCGCCGGGACGGGGTTTCGACTTCTGGACCGACCGCACCGACGACGAGGAGTGACACAGACCACCCCGCCGCGGTGCCGCCGTCCATAGTTTTATACCATCCACCAGTATCCTCGCCAGCATGGCGAGTCAGTCCGTCGAACAGGCGTACCAGACCGTCCTGAACCACTCCCAGCGCGTCATCGACATCGAGAAGACCAACCAGTTGCTCCGGTGGGACTCCGACGTGATGATGCCCCCGGCGGGGACGACTGCCCGGGCGAGCCAGCGGACCACGCTGTCGGCGGCCCGGCACCAGTACCTGACCGACGACGCCCTCGGTGAGGCGCTCGAAGCGCTGGACGGCGCCGACCTCGATGACGAGCGAGCGGCCGTCGTCCGCGAGGTTCGCCGCGAGTACTCGACCGCAGCGAGCGTTCCGGACGACCTGAACGCCCGTATCAGCGAAATCACTGCCCGCGCTCACGAGGCCTGGAAGACGGCCCGAGAGGCAGACGACTGGTCGCAGTTCGGACCGGTCGTCGCCGACCACTTCGCGGCGAAACGGGAGTGGGCGAGACACGTTGACCCCGACGACGACCCCTACTCAGTGGTCTGGAGCCAGCGGACGGGCTACCTGGCTCAGCCACACATCCCCCTCGACACCGTCGACAGGATATTCGACCGACTCCGTTCGGAACTCGTCCCACTCATCGACGCCATCGACGAGAGTGACGCCGACCTCGCGACCGAGGCACTCCAGAGTGACGACGGTGCCTTCGACGTCGAGACCCAAAAGCAATTGAACCGCGCAGCACTCGACGCGATGCAACTGGACTGGGACCGCACCCGCTTCGACGTGGCCCCGCACCCGTTCTCGTTCGGTCACCCCTCGGACGTGCGAATGACGACCCGGTACGACGAGAGCGACCTGACCGAGGCACTGACCGGGACGCTCCACGAGTTCGGCCACACGGCCTACGCTCACGGCCTCCCTGCGGAGCAGTACGGCACCCCACTCGGCGAACCGCGGGGGATCGGTATCCACGAGTCGCAGTCGCGGTTCTTCGAGAATCACGTCGGCCGGACCGAGGCCTT
>CAZEIO010000126.1:639-6020 GCA_964512525.1 uncultured Halobacteriales archaeon | reverse complement strand
GTTGAACGAGGCGTGCCTGCGGTGGAGGACGACGGCGTCGAGCGGACCGACCGTCGCTCGCTCGGCCGGCACCGGCAGTCCCATCGACGCGAGCAGCACCACCTGACAGAGCGTCTCGAGCAGTGTCGTCTTCCCGCCGCTGTTCGCGCCGGTGAGCACCGCCACGCGGGCGGCACCCGACGGTGCCGGCGTCGTCGCCTCACCGAGGTCGTGGTCGCCGACGGCGTAGTTCACGGGCTGGACCGACTCGCCGGCGGCGACGAGGTCGAGGTTGCGACCCGCGACGACGGCCACCCCGGGCGTCTCGACGAACGTCGGCGCTCGCAGGTCGTACGCGGCGGCGAAGCGGGCCAGCGAGACGTGGACGGCGGCGTCGTCCACCGCCTCCACGGCCGCATCGACCGTCTCGCGGGCCTCGCCGACCGACGCCGCCAGCCGCTCGCGCACCTCGGCCTCGCGAGTCTCGACGGCGGCCGCGAGGTCCGCCGTGAGCGTCCGCAGCGTCTCCCGCACGAAGTCGGTGGCGTCGCGGGCGTCCGCCGGCGTCGCCTCCCGCACCCGCGCGGCCTCGACGCCCGTCTCCCCGGTGACGTGGCGGACGAACGCCGTCTCCAGAGCCTCCGGGTCGCCCGACCGTCCGAGGGCGTCCACCACCTCGCCCGGTGCGGTCGAGAGACGGTCGGCCGCGGCGTACTGGTCGCGCAGGGCGTCGAGGCGGTCCTCTACCCCCTCGCGCACCTCGTCGCCGTCCAGCCCCCCGAGTGCGTCGGCGGCGGTTCGGAGGGCGTCGCGGTCGAGGTCGCCGAGCGGCGCGAACACCCCGTCGGTGGCGCCGGCCTCGGCCAGTGCGAGGGCCGCCTCGACGGCCGGGCGCTCGCCGGCGGTGCCGTCGTACTCCTCGAAGGCGTCGAGGACCGCCCGTCGCGTCCCCTCGTCCATCGCGGTCCAGGACTCCCGCGCCGCGGTCACCTCCGCGACCCGCTCGCGGGCCTCGGCGCGGTCGGCCAGCGGCGTCAGCACTCGGATGCGGTCGGCGGCGTGACGCGTCACGGCGAACCCCGCGGCCCGGTCGAGGAGAGACTTGTACACGTCGCGGGCGTCGCTCGTCGCCAGCAGTTCGAGTCCCTCGCCGCCGCGGGCACGACGCACGATGCGCGTCGCACGGCCGCCCGCAAGACCGGCCTCGGATAGCGTCCGGACGTCCGCGGACTCGATGGCCGCGACGGCGTCGGCCTCGCCGAGTGACTCCCGCAACAGGGCGGCAGTCTTCGGGCCCACCCCCCAGAACTCCTCCAGTCGCGTCATGGCGTGGCACGCGACCGGCGACGACGTACCTCTGACGGTTCGGGAGCGTGCCGAGGTCGGCGAGCGGCGAGAGCGAGGTGGGACGGAAGACACGACTGCCGTCGCGGGAAGTTATTTTTCGCGCCGGACCGTACGGCCGGGTATGGACTCACTCGCAGAGGTGGACGAGGTCGTCCACGAGCCGACCGGTCGACTCCGCGACGACACGAACCTCCACGCGTTCGCCCGCGAGTACGGTCTCGACGTGGACGAGGTCGTCCAGTACACGACCGAGAACGTGGACTGGTTCTGGGACGAGGTGGTGGACCACCTCGGCGTCGAGTTCTACGAGCCGTACGACACGGTCCGGGACGACTCGGCGGGACCGGAGTTCACCGACTGGTATCCCGGCGGCGAACTGAACGTCGCCCACAACGTCCTCGACCGTCACGCCGCCGACCGCCCCGACGAGACTGCCATCCTGTGGGAGGGCGAACCGGGCGACGTCCGGGAGGTCTCCTTCGCGGAACTCCACGCACAGGCCAACCGCGTCGCCAACTACCTCGACGCCGCCGGCGTCGGCGTCGGCGACACCGTCGCCCTCTACATGCCGATGGTGCCCGAGGTGACGAGCATCCTCTACGGCGCGTTCAAGGTCGGCGCCGTCGCCGTCCCGATCTTCTCGGGGTTCGGCGTGGACGCGGCGGCCACCCGCATCGCCGACAGCGAGCCGTCGGTGCTTTTTACCGGCGACGGCTTCTACCGCCGCGGCGACGAGGTGCGCCTGAAGGCCACCGCCGACGAGGCGGTAGCACAGGCCGGCCACGTCGAGCACGTCGTCGTCGACGACCGTCTCGGCGACGACGCCGACGACCGGGCGGCCCGCGAGGGCGACGAGGTCCCCTGGACCGAGCGCGACGAGTGGTGGGACGCGGCGATCGGTCGGCGGGACGACGCGTTCGACACCCGCTCGCTGCCGTCCGACGCGGAGTCGATGCTTCTGTACTCCTCGGGAACGACCGGGCGACCGAAGGGCATCGTCCACACCCACGCCGGCGTGCAGATGCAGTGTGCGAAGGAGATATACTTCGGCTTCGACCACCGGCCGGACGACCGCTTCTTCTGGGTGTCGGACATCGGCTGGATGATGGGACCGTGGACGCTCGTCGGCAACCACACCTTCGGCGGTACGGTCTTCGTGTACGAGGGCGCTCCCGACTACCCCGACCCCGACCGCTACTGGCGGATGATAGAGGAGCACGAACTGACGGTGTTCGGCGTCTCCCCGACGGCGGTGCGGGCCCTCCGCAAGCACGGCGACGAGTGGGTGGACGACCGCGACCTCTCCGGCAACGGGCGGTGTCCGATCATCAACATCAGCGGGGGCACCGAGATCTGTGGCTGTTTCCTGATGCCGATGCCCCACCAGGAACTCAAGCCCTGTACCCTCGGCGGGCCCGGTCTGGGGATGGACGTGGACGTCGTGGACGCCGCCGGCGAGTCCGTCCGCGACGACCACGAACGGGGCTACCTCGTCGCCCGCGACTCCTGTCCCTCGATGACGAAGTCGCTGTGGGAGGGCGACGAGCGCTACCTCCGGGAGTACTGGTCCACCTGGGACGGCCTCTGGGACCACGGCGACTGGGCGCAGGTGGACGAGGACGGCTTCTGGTTCCTCCACGGCCGCGCCGACGACGTCCTCAACGTCGCCGGCCGGAAGGTCGGACCCGCCGAGGTCGAAGGAGCCCTCATCGACCACCCCGCCGTCAACCAGGCCGCCGCCGTCGGCGCCCCCGACGAGACCACCGGCACCGCCGTCGTCGCCTACGTCGTCCTCGAACCCGACGTCGAGGACGACGACCTCCGGGAGGAACTCCGGACGCTGGTGGGCGAGGAGATGGGCAAGCCGTTCCGCCCCCGCGAGATACTGTTCGTCGAGGAGTTCCCGAAGACCCAGTCCGGCAAGATCATTCGCCGGGCCATCGCCGCCGCCTACCGCGGCGACGACGTCGGCGACCTCTCCTCGATGGAGAATCCCGAGGCACTCGAGGCGATCCGGGCCGCCTCCTGAGGCCAGCGGCGAGTCACCGCCACCCGCGCTGCCGCCGGACCGCCCCGCTCAGAGCCACTGCGCCGGGTCGATTCGCTCTATCTCGGGGACCCGTACCCCGGGCGGCGCGACGACGTGCGTGCCCACGAGGCCGTCGTCCGGGACCGCGTCGCCGTCCGTGTCCGTGTCCGAGTTCGCGCCGGTCGCCGTCCCCACGCGACCGTCGGCACCCGGCAACAGGACCGTCGCCCCGGCGAACAGGGTCGCCGAGAGCGCCGCGACCGCCCCCGGCCGGGCGAGCGAGGTCCGGACGGCGACGCTCGTTCCCTCGCGGGCGAGGTCGAACTCCCGGGCGATGGCGGCGGCGGCGTCCACGATCGTGCCGTGGGAGTGTACTTCGTCGGCGGTCGCGAGTAACGGGTCGGTGGTCTCGACGCGTGGCGGCGGGAAGGTGGGGTTCTCCGACCACGTCTCCTCCTCGAAGTGCACCGTCGCCGGGTCGTCTGGCGCTCCGCCGTAGGCCACTCGTCGCCCGCCGGGCGGGAGGTCGTAGTCGGCGACGCCCGCGACCGGCGCGAGCACCGCCCGCCCGTCGAACGCGTCTGGAGGGTCGAAGCGGACGACCGCGCCGGTCAGCGCCGCGCCGAGGAAGGCGAGGACCACCTCCGGGACCCCGTCGTCGGCGACGCCCAGCGTTCGACCGTCGCGCACCCCCTGGTGCGAGAGGAAGTTACCGGCCTTGTGCACCTCCGTCCGCAGGCGACCGTAGTCGTAGGTCCGGTCGGGGTCGTCCCCCGTCCCCCGCGAGCGGAGTGCCGACTGCTCCGTGAAGGCGTCCACGTCCGGTCCGACGAGGGCGGCGACGGTCGCTGGCACGTCGTCTGGTCGGCCCGGCACGCTCAAAAGCCCCGGGGTCCCGGCCCCGGCCCCGGCCCGCGACCGGTCACGCCGACGGGTCCGACCCGTCGTTTGCCGCCCGCACTCGCACGGTGAGCGTTCCGTCGAATCGCCACCGTGCGGTCGGTGTCTCGTCGCCGTGGTCGAACCGGGCGGGCACGTCCACGACCGCGTCCGCGAACGTCTGGGTGTACTCGTCGTTCGCGAGGACGCCCGCGGCCCACTCGCGAACGACGGGTGGCACGGGCGGGTCGTCGGCAGTCGTGTCGGTCTCGTCCGTCGAGTCGTCGTCCATGTCAGCCGTAGGGACGCCAACCTCAAGTAGCGACCGCCGGCGAGCGGCCTACAGCGAGTTGCGGATGCGGTCGAAAAAGCCCTGTTCGACCTCTATCTCCTCGCCGCCGGCCTCGGCGAAGGCCTCGAGCGCCTCGCGCTGGTCCTCGTTGAGGCTCTCGGGGACGACCACCTGCACCCGGACGTGGAGGTCGCCCGCGCCGCGACCTCGGAGACGGGGCATCCCCTCGCCCGAGATGGTGAACGTCTCGCCGCTCTGCGTGCCCGGCGGCACGTCGAGTTCGACCGCGTCGTCTAGCGTCTCCACGGTCACGGTGTCGCCGAAGACCGCCTGCGGGAAGGAGATGGCCGCCCGGCGGTGGAGGTCGTCGCCGTCGCGTTCGAACTCGGGGTGGTCCCGGACGGTCACCTCGATGAGGAGGTCGCCGTCCCGGCCGCCGCCGGGCGCCGGTGCCCCCTCGCCGTCCATCCGGAGCGACTGGCCGTCCCGGATGCCGGCAGGGATGTCCACCTCGAGGGTGGCCTCGTTGCGCATCCGCCCGTCGCCGCCACAGACCGAACAGGACTCGCTGTACACCTCGCCGCTGCCCGAACAGCGCCGACAGGTACGGGTCTGCTGGACCCGCCCGAGCGGGGTCTGCTGGACCGTCGTCTCCTGTCCCCGGCCGTTACACTGCGGGCAGGTGCGGGCGTCGGCCTCGGCGGGGTGGCCCGCGCCGCCACACTCCCGACAGCGCTCCGGGCGAGTGACGGTCACTCGCTTGGTCACGCCGCGGTAGGCCTCGTCGAGGTCGATAGCGAATTCCGTGCGGAGGTCCGCGCCGCCGCGGTCCCGCGACCGCGAGCCACCGCCGCC
>CAZEIO010000126.1:0-629 GCA_964512525.1 uncultured Halobacteriales archaeon | reverse complement strand
ACTGGTCGAAGATGTCGCCGACGTCGCCGAACGGGTCCTGCCCGCGTGCGCCGCCGCCCCCGCCGAAGCCGAAGCCGCCCTGTCCCGCGCCGGCCGCGCCGCCGGCACCCGCACCGTCGCCGTCGAAGCCGCCGTGTTTCTCCGCCTCGACGAACCGTTCGTGGCCGAGGCGGTCGTAGGCCTGGCGCTTCTCCTCGTCGGTCAGCACCTCGTGGGCCTTTTTTACCTGCTTGAACTTCTCCTCGGCGTCGGGGTCGTCGCTGACGTCGGGATGGTACTCCGTCGCCTTCTCGCGGAAGGCGGACTTGATCTCGTCCTCGGAGGCGTCGCGGCTGACGCCGAGTACGTCGTAGAAGTCCTCGGGCATCTACACCACCCCCTGTCGGTCGCGGTCACTCGTGCCGTCGGTTCGAGCCGTCCCGTACACTGTGATCAGTCGTCGCTCTCGACGTCCTCCTCGTCGGCGTCGTCCACGTCCTCGAAGTCGGCGTCCACGTACTCGCCCTGCTGGCCGCCGTCGGGACCCGCACCGGCGCCCTCCGGGCCGGGGCCCGGACCCGCACCGGCCGCGCCGGGACCCGCACCGGCACCGGCCGCGTCGGCGCCCTCCTGCTGGTACATCTGCTTGC
>CAZEIO010000125.1:0-6034 GCA_964512525.1 uncultured Halobacteriales archaeon | reverse complement strand
CAGGGCTCCTCGCGGGAACACGCCGCGATGTGTCCGATGTACCTCGGCGTCGAGGCCGTCTTCGCCCAGAGTTTCGCCCGCATCCACCGGGCGAACCTGTTCAACTTCGGCATCGTCCCCTTCCAGATCGACGCCGAGGACTACGAGCGGATCGAACAGGGCGACGAACTCGCCGTCGTGGACGACGTCCGCGAGGGCGTCGAGTCCGGACGGGAGGAGTTCACCATCCGCGTCAACGACGACTGGGAGTTCACGGCCACGCTGAACGCCTCCCCCCGCGAGCGCGACATGCTCGCCCTCGGCGGCAAACTCCCGTGGACCCGCCAGCACGTCCAGGGCGACGGCGACTCCGGCGCGACCCCCGCCGACGACTGACGACCGCTCGTCTCCCGAACGGTCGAACGAAGACGGCCCACTCTACCTCGCCGTCCGGTTCAGAGTTCCAGCCCGCGGATCGCCACCCCGTCGCCCGCCTCAACGCGCCCGACCACGCGGCCGCCCGTCTCGTCGGCCAGCGTCGCCGCCGCCGCCGGCGGTGCCGCCGCGACGAAGCCGGTGCCCATGTTGAACGTCCGGTGCATCTCGGCGTCGGTCACCTCGCCCTCGCGCTGGACGAACGCGAACACGTCCTGTGCGGGGTAGGGGTCGTCCACGACGTAGCGGTGCTCGCCGAGTCGCTCCAGGTTGGTCCACCCGCCGCCGGTGACGTGGGCCGCCCCGCGGGCGTACTCGCGCAACGGGCCGAGGAGGTCGGCGTAGATGCGCGTCGGCTCGAGGAGGACCTCCCCGACGGACCGCCCCGGGTCCGGCGGGAAGGGGTCGGCGTAGTCGTGGTCGCGCGTGACCGCCGCCCGGGCGAGCGTGAGCCCGTTCGAGTGGATGCCGGAGGAGGCCCACCCGACGAGGTGGTCTCCCGGCTCGGCCGCGCCCGGAAGCAGGCCGTCCGGTGGTGCCGTGCCGACACAGGTACCCGCGAGGTCGAGGTCTCGAATCACCTCCGGCATGACGGCCGTCTCCCCGCCCAGCAGGGCGACGCCCGCGAGCTCCGCGCCGACGGACAGCCCCTCCCCGACCGCTCGGGCGGTCGCCGCGTCCGGCTCCTCGACGGCGAGGTAGTCCACGAACCCCAGCGGTTCCACCCCGGCGGCGACGAGGTCGTTCGCGTTCATCGCGATACAGTCCACGCCCACCGTCGAGTAGTCGTCTAAGGCCGCGGCGACGAGTAACTTCGTGCCGACGCCGTCCGTCGTGACCCCGAGGTAGCGGTCACCGAGGTCGAGGACGCCCGCGTAGTCGTCGGGTGCGTCGCCGTCGTCGCCCTCGTCCGCGAGTCCCGCAGCCCCCGACAGCGCCGCCGTCGCCGCCTCGCTCTCCGCGACGTCCACGCCGGCGTCGGCGTAGGTCAGTCCGCCGTCGCCGTCGTCTTGCTCCTCGCCGTCACCGTCGCGGCTCCCGTCGGCCGGGACTCTCCCGGCGTCCGTCTCTCCTTCGACCGTCTCGGTCGCGGTGGCGTCGCTCCCGTCGCCGTCACTCGCGTCGTCGCCCCCGTCGGCCGCACCGGTGTCCATGTTCCGAGGCGGCACGAGCCGAGAGAAAAGCGTGCCGGTCTCCGGGACGCCGCGAGAGAGGCGGCACTCAGAGACCGACGAGAGACGGGTCAACGATGCCGAAAACCAGGAGAACGGCGGCGGTGAGACCGACGGAGACGACGAAGGCGAGCGCCCAGACCGGCGTGCTCCACCGCAGCACCGACCGACCGTCCAGCGGCCCGTAGGGGATGAGGTTGAACGCCGCGAGGAAGGCGTTGACGAGGACGCCGAGCTGGCCGACGAGCGTGACCAGCCCCGGACCGGGGAGGGCGAGGAGAGCACCGAACACGCCCGCGAGGACGAGGTTCGTCGCCGGCCCGGCCAGCGAGACGAGCCCGTTCTCCCGAGCCGTGATACGTCCGCGGTGGTAGACAGCCCCGGGTGCGGCGAAGAAGAATCCGCCCAGCGCGGCCATCACCGTCAGAAAGAGCATCCCGTAGTCCGCGCGGAAGCCGGCCACCTGCCCGAACCGCACGGCGACCACCTTGTGCGCGAGTTCGTGGACGACGAAGCCGACGCCGCAGGTGAGCAGGCTCACGCCGACGACGAGGACCGCCGTCGAGGACAGTAGTGACCGCGGCCCGAAGAAGAAGGCCGCGAAGGCGACGCTCAGCGCGACCCACGCCACCACGAGGTCGAACACCTCCCGCGTCGAGAACCAGAGACTACCGAGCCAGAGACCGTCACCCCGGGGCCGCGTCCGGGCCGTCCCGCCGCGGTCGCTCGCGCTCACGACAGCACCCTCACGACGATGTCCACGCCGTTCTGGACGCCGCGGAGGACGAGGTCGCCGACGACGCCGACGCCGCCGCCGCCGGCGAGGAACGGCAGGACGACGAACGGGAACAGCAGACTCGCGGCGAGACTGCCGAGGTTCGTCATCCCGACGACGGCGATGAGCCGGAACAGGGGGACGTCCAGCAGTTCGCCGACCAGTTCCCGCGGCGACAGCGACTCGTCGGCGACCAGTTCGTTGAGCCGCGAGACGTCCGCGACGTTGACAGTCGTGTACCGGAGTTCGACGTAGCCGGCGAACCAGCCCGGCGCGAGGAGGGGGTTGACGCTCGTGAACCACGCCACCGCGCCGCCGACGCCCGCGCTCGTCCAGCGTGCGCCCGCCAGTTTCGCCATCGTGAACGCGAAGACGCCGTTGAACAGGAACCACGCGACGAACAGTTCCACGAGGAGGGCGTCGCCCGCGCCGCCGAGGACGAGGAGCCCGAAGAACGCCAGGAAGCCGAGCGTGAACAGGTAGCCGACGACGCGGTACAGCGACACCCGCGAGCCGGACTCCTGGCCGACGAGGTCGGCGTACGCCGGTAGCGTCTCCGGCGCGTCGAGGTAGCGCTCGACGCCCTCGCGGTGGCCGGCACCCACCACCGCCACCACGTCGTACCCCCGTTCGCGGAGCCAGACGAGGTTGTGGGCGATGTAGGCGTCGCGCTCGTCGATGAGCGCCGACGCCCCGCCGGGCGAGAACTCGCGGAACTCCTCGACGAGAGCCGTCACCACGTCGGCGTCGGTGAGGTCGTCGACGTCCATCCCCACCGCGTCGTCGTCCACCTCCGTCGTGCCGACGCTCGCGACGGCGCTCCCGACGACCACTCCGACGCCGGCCGCGGTCGCGACACCGCCGAACAGGTACAGGACGACGCCCGAGAGGAGCCCCCCGACCGCCGCGCTCCCGGCGCCCGTCGCCGCGACGGCACCCCCGGCGACGGCGGCGACGACCAGCGGGAGTGGCCCACCGGTGCCGGCTCCCGCCGGCTCCTCGACCGCCGCTCCCGCGTCCGTCGTCGCCCCGGCACCACCGCCGCCGAGAGCGTACGCCGCGTAGCCCGCGAGGAGACCGACGACGCCGCCGGTCGCGAGGCGGGCCATCGTCTCCCCGGGTATCCCCAGTAAGAAGGCCGTGACGGCGAGGACCGGCCCGAGGAAGACGCCGACGACGCCCGCCGTCGTCGCGGTGACGGCCGACGGCGAGACGGCACCGAACGCGAGCGCCGAGACGGTTCGTAACTTCTCCACGAGCGTCATCCGCGCCCAGAACCGCTGGATCGTCACCTGGATGTCCCGGTCCACGAGGGCGACGCTGGCGCCCACCTCGCCGGCCGCGTCGATGGCCGCCCGCATCTCTGCGCCGGGTTCGACGTCGAACCGCTCGCCCAGTCGCGTCTGGACGTACGACAGCATCCAGTAGGCGAGAAACTGAAACACCGTGTTGCCCTCCAGCAGGTCGCCCGCCTCGAGGTCGTCCGGAGTCTCGCCGCGGAACTGCCGGAAGCGGTCCTCGTCGAGTTCGACGGCGACGACGTCCGGTCGCTCCTCGGCGACGACGCGTTCCACCTCGCTCACGCTCTCCTGCGAGACGTGGGCCGTGCCGACGACGCGGACGCCGCCGGCGTCGTCGCGGTCGCCGTCACCGGTCCCGGTCCGGTCCGCCGACGTCGTCCGTCCGCCCCCGGCCGTCATCGGCGGTCCCGGTCGGTCGTCGGCCGTCGTCCGCCGGGGGGTGGCGACGTCGAGGCCGTCGCTCTCGGGTGCGTCGGCGTCGTGTGCGCCCCTCACGGCGTCGTCGGCCTCCGGTTCGCTCATCGTCGCACGGAAACGGTGCCGCCGGTTTACGTCTACCGCTCGGCGGCGCCACGAGACCGCTCGGCACTCCCGACGCTGCCGTCCCGGGCGGCCACGGCCACGGGGTTGATGTGTCCCGCTCTGCAGAGCCGACCATGGCCGACGACACTGCCGCCGACCCCGGTACCGCCACGCTGCTGGAGTCGTACACGGAGATGACGGAACTGCTCCTGCCGAACGACACGAACACGCTGGGGCGGGCGCTCGGTGGCGTCGTCCTGCACTGGATGGACATCTGTGGTGCCATCGCGTCGATGCGCTTTTGCAACGAGCAGTGCGTCACCGCGTCGATGGACCACACCGACTTCATCAGTCCCATCGACGAGGGCGAAGTGGCCGTGATCGAGGCGTACGTGTACGAGACGGGCCAGACCAGCCTCGAGGTGAAAGCCGACGTCCGCGCCGAGAACCCGAAGGCCGACGAGGAACGACAGACGACCACCTCCTTCTTTACGTTCGTCGCGCTGGACGAGTCCGGGTCCCCCACGGCCGTTCCCGACGTGACCTGTCCCACGGAGGCACAGGCCGACCTCTGCTCGGTGGCGAAGGAGCAGCGCCGCGCCCAGCTAGAGGACGTCGTCGAGCGACTCCACTAAGCCTGCCCGTGGTCGTGGTGCTGTTCCAGCAGCGCGAGGTTACGCTCGTTGGCCTTCCAGACCGCGTCGAAGACGTCACCCACGACGGGCAGGGTGCCGACGGTGAAGTCGAGGGCGACGTTGCCGAACATCCGCCCGAGCACTCGCCAGCCGACGCCCATCCGGTACCCCTCGAGGACGACGTACAGCGACAGCACTGCCCCGACGGCGTCGCCCCCGACGGGCAACAGGCCGAGGACGGCGTCGAACCCGATACGACGCCGGGTGAACGGCACGCGGACGGCGCTGTCGAGCAGCCGGGTCACGACCCTGACCCGCCGCAGACCCGCCGGCGCTCGTCCGTCCACCGTGGCTGACTCCGTCTCCTCCGGACCGGTCATTACCGTCGTTACGTGGTCCCGGTCTTAACTCCTTCCGCCGAGCGGTCCTCCGTCGTCTGGCCGAGTCAGACGCCGGGAAAGGACTTTGTACGAGCGCCTCCTTCTACCGAACATGTCACGGAAGATCAAACTGCTGTTGCTGGTCGTCGTCGTACTGCTCGCGTACCGCTCGCTCTCCGGCGACCCCGACGTCGAGGTCGAGTACGAGGTCGAGTGAGGCCCGGGCTGGCACGCTCCCGGACCGGCCTCGCGAGCGAACTACTCTCGTCCCATCGCCACCGTCCGGTCGTCGGCCCGCTCCGCCGGTCGTCGCCGTGTCGAACGGTTTAGGCCGCGCCGTCGCCTACCCCGTCTATGACCGAGTTCGGCGTCGTCACGCGCAACGAGGAGGAACTCACCTGGCCGGAGTTCGACCGCGGCTTCTACGAGGTGAAAGACGTCACCGGCCGGCAGACTGCACCCACCGCCGACGGCGTGAACATGGTCTCCTGCTTCGGCGACAACGCCGCGGCCGACGCCGACCCCGACCTCGTCCCCGTGGACGATGCCGGCAACCGCGCCACGCGCGACCAGCCGTACTTCGACTGGGCGTACGTCTGTCCCTCTCGGGAGCGGTACCGCGAGGGTCTCCTCGAGATAATCGACGACTGCGTGGCCGAGAACGACGACCTGCGCCTCGACGACGTGGGCTTTCCCCGCGCGGAGTACTGCCGCTGTGACGTCTGCGAGACGACCTTCGCCGAGAGCGAGTACGAGGACCGCTTCGAGTGGCGTGCATCGGTCGTCACCGAGTTCGTCGCCGAGGTCACCGACCGGATACCGGGCCGCACGTACT